>CAIZGQ010000307.1 GCA_903932565.1 uncultured Hyphomicrobiales bacterium | reverse complement strand
CGCGAGCAGATTGCCGCCGTTGCGGGCGCCATCTGTCAGCGCTTTCAGAGCGGCGCGCGTGGCGCTCTCGTCCCGTTCCGCCCGCAACCGGCGCAGCTTTTCAATTTGCTGCGCGCGCACTGATGAATTGTCGACCTTCAACACATCGATCTGCGCTTCGGATTGCGGCTTGAAACGATTGACGCCGATCACCGCCTGACGATTGGCATCAATGCGCGCCTGCGTCTTGGCGGCAGCTTCCTCAATGCGGAGCTTTGGAATCCCGGCATCAATCGCCTTCGCCATCCCGCCCAGCGCCTCGACCTCGTCGATATGCGCCAGCGCCTTGCGAGCCAATCCGTCCGTCAGCTTCTCGACATAATAAGACCCGCCCCACGGATCGATGATGCGTGATGTGCCACTCTCTTGCTGCAAGAAAAGCTGCGTGTTGCGGGCAATGCGTGCGGAAAAGTCCGTCGGCAGCGCGAGGGCTTCATCCAGCGCATTGGTGTGCAGCGATTGCGTGTGGCCCTGTGTCGCCGCCATCGCTTCAACCTGCGTGCGGATGACATTGTTGAAGACATCCTGCGCCGTCAGCGACCAGCCGCTTGTCTGCGAATGCGTGCGCAATGGCAGGGACTTTTCGGACTTGGGATCAAAACGTTGCACCAGCTTTGACCACAGCAGACGCGCAGCGCGGAGCTTGGCAACCTCCATGAAAAAATTCATGCCGATCGCCCAAAAGAAGGACAGGCGCGGCGCGAACTGATCGACTGTCAGACCTGCTGCGATCCCGGCGCGAATATATTCGACGCCATCGGCCAGCGTGTAGGCAAGTTCAAGATCCTGCGTCGCTCCCGCTTCCTGCATGTGATAGCCGGAGATCGAGATGGAATTAAACTTCGGCATATGTTGCGAGGTGAATGCAAAAATGTCCGAGATGATGCGCATCGAATCCTTGGGCGGATAGATGTAGGTGTTGCGCACCATGAATTCTTTGAGAATGTCGTTCTGGATCGTGCCCGACAATTTCGCCATCGGCACGCCCTGCTCTTCCGCCGCCACAATAAACAGCGCCAGCACGGGCAAAACGGCACCGTTCATCGTCATCGACACGCTCATATCGTCGAGCGGAATGCCGGAAAACAGCGTGCGCATGTCGTAGATGGAATCAATCGCGACCCCGGCCATGCCCACATCGCCCGCCACACGCGGATGATCGGAATCATAGCCACGGTGGGTTGCAAGATCGAAAGCAACCGACAGGCCTTTCTGACCCGCTGCCAAATTGCGCCGATAGAATGCGTTCGAATCTTCAGCCGTCGAGAACCCCGCATATTGGCGGATGGTCCAGGGCTGGTTCACATACATCGTCGGGTATGGCCCACGCACATAGGGCGCGCGACCCGGATAGGTGTCGAGGAAATCAACGCCCTCGAGATCGGCTGGTCCATAGATCGGCTTGACCGGAATTTCCTCCGGTGTGAGCCAGCTGGGCGCTGATGCGATTGTCGAAAAGGCGGCCGCGTCCGCTGCGGCGATCGCCGGATCAGCGGCGCCAGCAAAAGCGATCTTGGAGAAGTCCGGAATCTGGCTCATCAGCTTTGACCTTACGACCCGCATTCAAGATGCTGTTCCAGACCGTGTCCACCCAGACGCCAGCCTTTCAGACACGCTCTTGCAGCGCACAATCTACGCTTCAGGCACAGCACGCGCCAGACGCCGCATCTCAGCAATAGGGTGAGGCTCAGCGCAGCACCGTCGGCTTGACCCACCAGCCTGGATGGTCGCGGCGAATGACACGGGCTGCCCGCGCCGCCGCATGGCAGGTCTCAAACAGGGCGAAGCAGGTCGCCCCCGAACCCGACATGCGAGCCAGGCGGCAGCCCGGTGCGGCTGCGAGCACGGCGAGCACGTGGCCCACCACAGGTGCTAGCACGACGGCGGCATCCTCCATGTCATTGCGCGCGCGCCGAAGTCTGGCGAGGAGGTCCGCGCGGGACACGCTTGCTTCAATGTCCACAGGCGGGCCAAACCCAACATTGTCGCCGGGGGTGAGGCCGATTTCAGCGAACACGCGCTTGGTCTCCAGCGCCACACCGGGATTGACGAGGACCACATAAAGGGGCGGTAGCGCCACAGGTGCGCTGAGGTCGTGGCCGATGCCCGACATGATACGGGCCCGGGCCCCCACGCAAACGGGGACGTCTGCCCCGGTCCGCCGTGCCGACTCCCGCACACGCTCGTCTTCCAACGATAGGCCGTTGAGCCGCGCCAGCAGCCGCAGCGCAGCAGCCGCATCGGACGAGCCACCCCCGAGCCCGGCTGCGACAGGCAATCGCTTTGTCAGGCGAAACGCCCCGGCTTTGAGGCCGGGAAGGAGGGCGGCAAGGTGGCCAGCGGCTCGCAAAACCAGATTGTCAGCATCGGGACCAGCAACGCCCGCAGTCGGGCCGTCCGTCATCAGCGTGAGGGCTGGCCCTGGGCTCAGCGACAGAAGATCGCCAGTGCCTGCAAAGGCGACGAGTGATTGAAGCTCGTGATACCCATCCGCGCGGCGCCCGACGATATGCAGGCTGAGATTGACCTTCGCGGGTGCCCGCTCGGTCAGCGGACGCCCAACAACTCTCAGCTCAGCCGCGCCCACGGGCAGTGCTCTCAGCCGCCCGTCTTGGTGGTCGGCTGGCCCTCACCGGCCGTCGCGGGCTTGGGACCATCGACCAGACCGTGCTCGATCTTGTCCAGGATCTTGGGCAGGTCTTCGGGTTCGGGATTGAGGTCGCGGGCATGGTTCCACTGGAACTTTGCCTCCAGCTCGCGACCAAGCCGCCAGTACACGTCACCCAGATGATCGTTGACGGTCGGGTCGGCCGGCTTCAGATCCACCGCGCGCTCAAGTTCGCGCTGCGCTTCGGGATATTTGCCCAGGCGATAAAAGGCCCAGCCGAGCGAATCAACGATGTAGCCATCGGTGGGGCGCAGATCGACAGCGCGGCGCAGCATCTTGAAGGCCTCGTCGACGTTGATGTTCTGATCAACCCACGAATAGCCGAGATAATTCAGCACCAGCGGCTGGTTTGGAAACAGGCCAAGCGCTGCCTTGAAATCTGCTTCCGCCGCGGGCCAGTTCTTCAAACGCTCGTTGCAGATGCCGCGGAAGTACAGAATCGGCCAGTTTGATCTGGCCAGCGCATCCGAGGCTTCGAGCACCTTCGTGTAAGTATCGGCAGCGCTCGCATAATCTTTCTTGGCGCGCTGCAGATTGCCCAGGTTGGTCAGCGCATCAATATCCTTGGGATGCTCCTGCACGATGGCTTTGAGCTGCTTCAGCGCTTCATCGCTGCGGCCCATGGTGTCAAGGATCAAGCCGATCTGAATGTCGGCATTGGCGCGCAGCGGCGATTGATCCGGCAGGCTTTCGTACATCTCAATGGCGCGTTCGTTCTGCTTCGTCCGCTCGTAAATGTCGGCGAGCGTCACAACAGCAAGGCCGTTCTGTGGGTTGAGATCGAGGGACAGCCGCAGATAAATCATCGCGGCAAGTTCATCGTTCTCCGAACCACCCGCCGCGCCGAGCCCGTAGAGCACTTCAGCAACGCCCTGTTCGGGTGTGCGAATAAGCGGATCGAGTGTTTTACCTGCCTCGAGATCCGCCATCGCCTGGCGCACCAGAGGATGACGCGGCAAAGCTGCATCAAAAGCCTGATAGACGCGCTTGGCTTCGTCCACGTCGCCATGGCGATCTGAGAACCGCGCCCAGGCATCGGCCAAACGCAACGTGTTGGAATCAAGCTTATAGGCCGACTGCAACCGCTGACGCGCCTCATCGGTCTTCCCCGCCAAATCCAAGATCAACCCGGCGTGATAATCCCGAAACACGCGGAAGCGCTCTTCTTTCAGCCGGTCGATTGTCTCAATGGCGTGCTTGGTGTCCCCCGCCCCGGCATAGGCCCAGGCCGTCAGCAGATTCGCCGTGATGTCGTTGCGACCAGAGTTTTTCGCAAACAGCGCCCTTGCCTCGCCAAACTTCTTGGCTTTGACCGCGCGCACACCCAGCACCAACTGGGCCAACCCGTTGTGCGAATCCTTGGCTGAAAGTTTCTCAGCAAACACGGCGGATTCTTTGATATTGCCGTTGGACAGCGACGCCACGAAGGCGCGCTCCATCAACTCCATATTGCGCGGATCATAACGCAGCGCTTCACGAAAATACGTCGAGGCCGCAAGTGTGTCGCGCTCTGCACCTGCAACGAGTGCGGACAGGTAATTGCCCGCCGGGCTGGGGCTGACCTCGAAGGGTGCAGCGACACTCACCGAGGGGCGCGCCGAGGCGTTTGCCACAAGGCCGGATGATGCCATCAGGCCGGTGATGAGCGTTGCGTGGACGAGAACGCGAGGAAGGTGGGTGCCAGCCGAGTGAGGCAGGAAACGCTGCGCGAGTTTAGACGCCAAGGGACCGACCTTTACTGAATGACCATGTCGACCGCTCGCGCCGAATCCAGCGCTTGAAGCGGATATGACCAATTTGAGCGCGCAAGATGGCGCTTTTACGCCGGTGCAGCAAGTGTCCAATCCCCGGCGTCCCGGGGGCGCAACGCCGCAGAATCCGCGGCCACCTGCGCAAACAAAAACCCCGGCCAAGAGGCCGGGGGTTTCAAAGCTTCACCGATGCAAGTGTGAACTTACTTCTTGGCGCCGATCGAGCCGAAACGCGACGTGAAGCGCGACAGGCGGCCGCCACGATCCATCAGCTGCTGGGTGCCACCGGTCCAGGCCGGGTGTGTGTTGGGATCAATGTCAAGGTTGAGCTTGTCGCCTTCCTTGCCGTAGGTCGAGCGCGTCTGGTACTCGGTCCCGTTGGTCATGACGACCGTGATCATATGGTAGTGGGGATGCGTATCGACCTTCATCGTCTCGTCCTTGAAGCGGAGCGGGAGGCGCGGGCCAAGCCGGCGCGACGCTCGAAATTCGTTCCCGGTCTTGGGAGATGCGCGTCTATACAGGACGCCCTGTGATTAAACAAGGCGCGTTGCGCGCGATCCACGACTGCCCAATCGGCTACGCCTGACCTGCCCGGGTTGAAGCGAAACCCGCTGATCTTTATGCTAGGCACAACGGCGTCGGCACAGCTTGGCTGGATGCCCCATGGAAATGACCCCACGTTGAGGTCGCACGACCGCAGGCCACGATCTGGATGAAGGATCGCAGCCCTGCTGCAAAGGAATTCGCATGTCGCATGCCACGCAGACCAGTGCCGCCCACCTT
>CAIZGQ010000306.1 GCA_903932565.1 uncultured Hyphomicrobiales bacterium | reverse complement strand
GATGCTAGGCTCTTTTGGCGACCGCACGTATAAACTGCGAATTTATGCCTGCTTGACCGTACAACACATGAGGCGCGGCCTATTTCAGAAGAACGTTGGCTTTGCCAACAAATTCTCTGAGCGGCGTTTTGATCTCATTCAAGTAATCAACCAAAAGCTGATTGGATTTCGGTGTCAGCAGCACGTATTTCTGGCGCAAATCCGTTTCTGAATTCGAATATTCGATCATCTCGGCCTTCTTCAGCGCAACCAGGTGGACGTTAATAGTCTGCGCTGTGGATGGGATGTTCTTGAAAATTTCGCGCATGGCAACTTTGTCGCCATTTGATTTTATGAAGAGGATTATTTCCAACGAAATTTGCGTTGGAGTCTTGAAGATTTTCTTTTCACACTGCGCGAACGCCAGACGCAGTTCTGATAACGAATTCAAAGAAGACAGCACACAGTCCCGCCTTTCATCTCGAGTAAACTGCAATGTACAGATCGTAGGAAAAATCTCATATACCAAGTTTCTTATAAGATTTTTCGATATTAAACCTGTTATATAAGGCTAACTTTCGAATCGATGGCGCAACAAAACGGACTCGAACTTGTTTCGTTCAAAAACACTTTCATCGCGTGTCTTTTTAATGCGATGCATTCAGGCCGCGACGGGCTAAGCCAAACGCCTCATATTTCGCAATTTACAAGGCGCGATATTGGACGCGTTGTCTGCTAGGCATATCTACGCAGATAAGATTATCTTCCCGACACGCTCTGCGGGAAGTTCGAATGGGTCGGTCGTCCGAGCTGTGCGAAGGCGTCATTCGCACTTGGCCTCGGCGTTTCGCCCGCAGCCGTATCAGGAGGGCGATTTCTGGGCGCTGATAATTGCGCGTCCAGAGCAGTCATACGACTTATACAAACACGCTAACACATCCAGCTAAGAAGATATGACCTGATTGCAAACCTGCAAAGAAGCTTGACCAAACAGTCAACTTCTTATCTGGGCAGACAATTTGGCAACAATTTCAAAACATGCGTCTGCGCAACGAGCGCATGCCACGCCAGCTTTGGAAAATTGTGGCCGTGTCCGGGGTGGTTCTCAGCTCAAGGCCCCGTGGCAGTGCTTGTATTTCTTACCCGAGCCGCAGGGACAATTCTCATTGCGACCGACTTTGCCCCACGTGGTCTGATCTTCCGGATTGCGAGCTGCAGCTGATCCAGCAACGTCCGTTGCCACCAGCGTAACGCCGGCCGCCCCAAGTGCTGACGGTGCCAGCGCACCCGACGCGATGCGCGAATTCATGTCCGCCAGCGCCATCTCATCTTCGCCGGTCAGCGGATCAAAATGTGTCGCCTGCATGGGCGGAAGCTCTGGGGCTGGCTGCTCGAAGGCGACTTCAACGCGCATCAACTGGCTGGTCGTCACTTCATGCCAGCGATTGATGAGCGCGTTGAACAGGTCGAACGCTTCGGACTTGTACTCATTGAGCGGGTCGCGTTGCGCATAGCCACGCCAGCCGATCACTTGGCGCAAATGGTCGAGCATGACGAGATGCTCGCGCCAGAAATGATCGAGCACCTGCAGCACAACCTGCTTTTCAACATAGCGCATCACATCAGGCGTATTTTTGGCAATACGTTCGGCGTAGCCCTCATCAGCGGCTTTCTCGAGACGCTCGCGGATTTCTTCATCCGCAATGCCCTCTTCCTTCGCCCAATCAGCAATCGGCAGTTCGAGGTTGAGGATTTCACGCACCTGCGTGTCGAGCCCTGCGACGTCCCAAGCCTCCGGATATGCATCCTTGGCAATGTGGCGCGTGACGATGTCGTCCACGACATTGCCGCGCATATCGCCAACGGTGTCTTCCAGCGAGGCGAGTGCCATCATCTCACGGCGCTGTTCAAACACGACCTTGCGCTGGTCGTTCATCACGTCATCGTATTTCAGAATGTTCTTGCGGATATCAAAGTTGCGCGCTTCAACTTTCTGCTGCGCTTTTTCAAGCGCCTTGTTGATCCATGGATGGATGATGGCTTCATCATCCTTGAGGCCCAGACGCTTGAGCATGTTGTCCATGCGGTCCGAGCCGAAGATGCGCATCAAATCGTCCTGCAGTGACAGGAAGAACTTGGAGCGGCCCGGATCACCCTGACGACCAGAGCGACCCCGCAACTGGTTATCAATACGCCGGCTTTCGTGACGCTCGGTGCCGATGATGTAAAGGCCACCAGCAGCCTTGGCCTTTTCCTTGAAGTCGGCCACCTCGGCGCGGATTTCGGCTTCCTTCGCATCACGCTCAGGCCCGGCGGGCATATCGCGACATTCCATTGCGACGCGCATCTCGACATTGCCGCCAAGCTGAATATCGGTGCCGCGTCCCGCCATGTTGGTGGCGATGGTGATAGCGCCCGGCACACCGGCTTCCGCGACGATATAGGCTTCCTGCTCATGGAAGCGGGCGTTGAGCACGGCAAACAATTTTCCCGGCTTGCCATCCCGCGCCGCCGCGTAGAGCGGCAACAGGGCCTTTGGGTCCGAGAAGTCAATCAGGTGGTAGCCCTCAGCCTTCAGGAAATCTGCAAGCTGCTCAGACTTTTCAATCGATGTCGTGCCCACCAGCATGGGCTGCATGGTTGTGTTGGCTTCGGCGATTTCGCGCGCGATCGCCTTCAGCTTTTCCTCATTGGTGCGATAAACCTCATCGTCCTCGTCCTTTCGCAGCACAGGACGATTGGTCGGGATCTCCACGACTTCCAGCTTGTAGATCTCAGCAAACTCATCGGCTTCCGTCAGCGCAGTGCCAGTCATGCCACCGAGCTTGTTGTAGAGGCGGAAATAGTTCTGAAACGTGATTGAGGCGAGCGTCACGTTTTCAGGCATCACCTGAACGTGTTCCTTGGCTTCGATTGCCTGGTGCAGCCCTTCGGAATAGCGGCGGCCCTGCATCATGCGGCCAGTGAACTCGTCAATGATCACCACTTCGCCATTGCGAACGATGTAATCCTTGTCGCGCTGGAACAACTTGTGCGCCTTCAGCGCCTGCTGGACATGGTGCACGATGGTGACGTTGACGCTGTCATAGAGCGAGCCCTCTTTAAGAAGTCCCGACTGCTCCAACAGTTCTTCGATATGCTCATTGCCCGCTTCTGTCAGATTGGCGGTGCGCTGCTTTTCGTCGACTTCGTAATCTTCCGCCACGAGCTTGGGGATGATTGCATCGACGGAATTGTAAAGCTCGGACTTGTCGTCTGAGGGACCGGAAATGATCAGCGGTGTGCGGGCTTCATCGACCAGGATGGAATCAACTTCGTCGACGATGGCGAAATGGTGCCCGCGCTGCGACATGTGCGCGAGATCATACTTCATGTTGTCGCGCAGATAGTCGAACCCGAATTCGTTATTGGTGCCGTAGGTGATGTCACAGGCATAGGCTTCGCGCCGCTGTTCATCATCCAGCCCATGGACAATGATGCCGACGCTCATGCCAAGAAACGTGTAGACCTGCCCCATCCACTCGGCATCGCGCTTGGCGAGATAATCGTTGACGGTAACGACGTGAACACCCTTGCCGGCCAGTGCATTCAGATAGGTGGCGAGCGTGGCGACGAGGGTCTTGCCTTCGCCGGTGCGCATTTCCGCAATGCCACCCTCGTGCAGCACCATGCCGCCGATCATCTGCACATCGAAGTGGCGCTGACCGAGTACACGCTTGGCGGCTTCCCGAACCGTTGCAAACGCCGGAACCATCAGGTCTTCGAGCGTCTCGCCAGCGGCCAGCCGGTCCCGAAACATCTGCGTGCGGGCGCGCAGATCGTCATCTGAAAGGCCAGTGACCTCAGCCTCGGCCTCGTTGATGGCGGCAACCTTGGGCCGATACGTCTTCAGCCTGCGGTCGTTGGCAGAGCCGAAGACCTTTTTGAGGATGTCGCCGATCATACGAAGACCTTTCTGGAGCGGCATGACGTCAAAACGCCACCCGGTATGCGCGCTTGCCGGCACCCGCAATGGAGTCACCGGACGTCCCACGCAAGCTGTTGGAAGCCAAATGCAGCCAGTCAGCCGGACGCTTGCCACAGGCGGATTGCCTGCAACAAAGCAGGCGAGAGATAGGAGGCAGACTCCCCGGTGTCAATGTAATGGCAGGCAAAGCTAGCCTCGAAGACCCACCCGCAAGCCCGGCGCGGGACGTTCCTGCAAAACATCCCGGCGGAAGCGATACAGTGCGGCGGGTCTGCCGCCGGTCGCGTGCGAGATGTCGCCGGTTGGCTCCACAACGGCGGCCGTCTCCACCAACCGCCGGAAATTCTGCTTGTGCAGATGGCGTCCGGAGATCGCCTCCACGGTCCGCTGAAGCGCCGTCAGGGTGAAGACATCAGGCATCAGCTCGAAGATGACCGGGCGGTATTTCATCTTCGCCCGCAGCCGTCCCATGGCAGTTGCGAGGATCCTGCGATGGTCGAAGCGCATGGGGTCACCCAAAGCTGGAATGCCATCGGGTCCGGCCCGGCCATCCCGGCGGGCTTCCGCGATCAGCCCGGCCTCATAGAGGCATTCGTAACGCTCCAGCACGTTTTCATCGTCGAAGGGGGCGCCATCGAGCCCAAACAGAAGTCGAACGCGCTCGGCGCGTGTCATCCCCTGCCCTGATGACGCCATTGCGGGTGCCGCGTCGGCCCAAGCCTGAAGGTGGGGCAGCATCACCGTGTCGAGGACGGCTGGACGCCCGGCACGCCAGTCCTCCCAGGGGAAAAACGAATACCAGGAGCGGAAGCCTGCGCCCCGGTGGTCGCCGCGCTCCATGATTCCCACACGGGTGAGGGCCAGATAGCCGATCGACACCATATGTGGATTGCGATCGCCAGCGCGGGCGTGGCGGCCCCGATCCCCGAACGTGTAAAGCTGCTCCACATAGCCAAGCGGCACGCCGGTCTGCTCGGCCACCCAGGACCGCAGACCGATCTCAAACGTCCGGTGTGCGACCGGGTCGAACAAACCCGTTGGGAGGACAGCTTCGCCCTCGAGCACAGGGGGCGGGGTCACGAGGCTCATGGGCTCGACGGCATCTGTACCGGCCACAGCCACGATGGAAGCGGTCAGGCCAATTTCGACCGGCAGCGGGGCCGAGGCCTGATGGACAGGTACCTGGTTTGCAACCGCCTCCCCGCGTTGCGACGGAGTCAGCTCGCCCGCCGCAGACCTGTCATCCGGGAAGCTGGTCTGACTGCGCTTTTGGGGCTCGACCGACATCCTTAAGGTCATGCCCCGGCGCTCACCCGACGTCCAGAGCGAAAGGCACGCCTTCAAAACAATCTGCACCCCGACCGATCGAGCTGATGGCCGCCACCATACGGCCGTTGCGGCCAAGCTGTTCATCGGCCAAGGCCACCAGCCTCGCATTGGGCGTCGCCGTGGGCGAGGCCGCGCGAAGCGCCCGGGCGACCTCCAACTCGCTGCGCACGGGGTGGAGCGCGCAGACCGAGATGAAGGCTGCAGCCGTTGAACGGCTGACCCCCGCCCAGCAATGAATGAGCAATGGATCCACGCGGTCCCACCGCGACACAAAGTCGATCAGCGTGCCCACGTGATTGTCGTGCGCCAGCACATGACCATCAACTTCAGTGACAATGTCCGAGATGGAAACATGAAGATGGCGCGACGGATCAATCGCATCCGGCCGTGTCACAGCGGTCCCGGCATTGATCAGCGTGATCATGCTGCGCGCGCCCGTGAGACGCGCCGTCTCTGCGATTTTGTTCAACGGGCAAACGTGGATGCGCGGCATGATATTGCTGAGCCTTTTTAAGCGAGTGACGTGAGTTCACGGAATCGGTCCAGAAACAAATCCTCCGCCTGATCTGAAGGCATTATGGCGAGCAGCGGATCAAGCCGCAGCGTCGTGAGTGCGGGGCGACCAAAGAATCGCTCACCTTCCACCACAGTAAAACCAGCCAAACGCGTCGCTTCTATGAAAGCGGCGGCCCGATCCGCTTTTTTCACGATGCGAGCGAGATTTTGGGACGGTTCCGGCGGCAGGGCAAACCGCAGGTGGATGGCGCTGAGAAGACGATGTTCGATTGCTTTGTACGAATCACCGAGCACTGTTTTGAATGGGGAAATAATGTCGCCAATCACATATTCCGGCGCGTCATGCAGCAACGCGACAAGTCGCCCCTGCGGCGTCAAATCCGGCTCCATCGCAACGGCCAGGGCTTCCACCAAAACGGAATGCTGCGCGACCGAGAAAATGTGCGGGCCCGTGGTCTGGCCGTTCCAGCGCGCGACGCGCGCCAAGCCGTGGGCGATGTCCTCGATTTCGATATCAAGGGGCGAAGGATCAAGCAGATCGAGCCTGCGACCAGACAGCATCCGCTGCCAGGCGCGCGCCGGGGGATCAGCCTGCAATTTGCGGGTCACGGGCGTGTCTTTCGCGCGGGAGCGGCAAGGTCTG
>CAIZGQ010000305.1 GCA_903932565.1 uncultured Hyphomicrobiales bacterium | reverse complement strand
GGCATGGCGCGTTCGCAGGAGCCGAATTCCGCCAATTCGCAGTTTTTCATCTGCTTCGATGACGCCAAATTCCTGAATGGCAATTACACGGTCTTCGGCCAGGTGACGGCGGGCATGGATGTGGTGGACAAGATCAAAAAGGGCTCATCGTCCAACAATGGTCAGGTCAGCAACCCCGACAAAATCGTCAAGATGCAGCTCGCCAGCGACGCGAAGTAAGCAGGCGCTGCAGAGGCTTTTCTTGCACGCCATGATTGTGATCGGTCTCGCGCTTGGCGCGGGACCAGCATCTGCGCGGACGCATTATTCGCAGCATCACTTGCGGCATTACTTCATCCCGCCGCTGCCCGATCCCGATCTGAATTATCCCTCGCCCTACATCCCCGGTGAGCAATTTCCCAGCCTGCCGGAGGGGTTTACGATGACGATCACGCATATCGTCGAGGAGGGGCCATCTCAGCCGCCGCAGAGCCCGGATATCGCGACAGGCCGGGCGGTTGCCGAACGCCTCTCTGCCTGCTGGCAGCCGCCGCAGCCACCCTCGCAATCCGAGACGCTGGAGACAACGCTACGGCTGAGCTTCAATCGCGACGGCGCGGTGATTGGGTCACCCCGCATCACCTATGTGAAAGCGGCTGGGGGAGCTGAAGCTGCAGAGACCGTGCGTCGCTCGATCCTGCGGGGGGTTGCCGACTGCACGCCGCTGCGGTTTACGAATGGGCTCGGTTCGGCTATCGCTGGCGTCCCTTTCACGATCCGTTTCGTCGCGCGACGCCCCGAGGCGTCGACACATTAACCAGGAGCATCCCATGTCGGACGAAGGCAATACACTGACCCTTGAAACAACCAAGGGCGACGTGGTCATCAAGCTGCGCCCGGATCTTGCCCCCAACCATGTGGCGCATATCAAGAAGCTGGCTGGTGAAGGCTTTTATGATGGCGTGGTGTTTCACCGCGTGATCGAGGGCTTCATGGCGCAGACCGGCTGCCCGAACGGCACCGGCACAGGTGGCTCCAAGTACCCGAACCTGAAGCAGGAATTCAACGCGGAGCCGCACGTGCGTGGCACGGCGTCCATGGCGCGCGCGGCCAGCCCGGATTCAGCCAATTCGCAGTTCTTCATCTGCTTCAATGACGCCCGTTTCCTCGACAAGCAGTACACCGTTTGGGGTCAGGTGATCTCGGGCATGGAAAATGTCGACAAGATCAAGCGCGGCGAGCCAGTGCGCGATCCCGACAAGATCATCTCCGCCAAGATCAGCTGAGAATCAGCGCATCTTTTTGAAATTCAGCCTCTCTCCGCACTGGAGAGAGGCCAGTCTGCAGTCCCCATGCGCGTCGACCTGTTCGATTTCCATCTTCCTGAAGAGCGCATTGCGCTTCGCCCGGCCGAGCCGCGCGAGGCCGCCCGCCTGCTGCATGTGCAGCCCGCTGCCGAGCCTGAACTCTCCGATTTCCATATTGCTGATCTTGCCTCGCTGCTGCGGCCCGGCGACGCGGTCGTCGTCAACGATACGCGCGTCATCCCGGCACGATTGACCGGCATCCGCGTGCGCGGTGAGGCGGTGGCCCGTATTGAGGCAACCTTGCATAAGCGCGAAGGCGACAGCCAATGGCTTGCCTTCGTGCGCCCGGCCAAGAAGCTCAAAGTCGGCGAACGCATTCGCTTTGGTGCGACGTCGGACTCCATGGCCTGCGATCTCGCGCATCTGGACGCGCTGGTGATTGAGAAGGGTGAGGACGGCGAAGTTCTGCTGGGGTTCGATTATGCCGGCGCAGTGCTCGATGACGCGATCATCCGGGTCGGCGAAATGCCGCTGCCGCCTTATATCGCCTCCAAGCGTGCGCAGGATTCGCAGGACATCAAGGATTACCAGACGCTTTTTGCAAATGAAGCGGGCGCCGTGGCCGCCCCCACCGCTGGCCTGCACTTCACGCCAGCGCTTGTGGCCTCACTGGAGGCTGCGGGTATCGCGCTCCACCGTGTCACCTTGCATGTGGGGGCGGGGACGTTCCTGCCAGTGAAAGTGGATGACACGGCCAACCACCGCATGCATGCCGAGTTTGGCATTGTGAGCGCAGACGTGGCGCAATCTCTGAACGCTGTTCGCGCCAAGGGCGGGCGCATCGTCAGTGTGGGCACAACCAGTCTGCGCATTCTTGAGAGTGCGACAACGCCAGATGGCGTGGTGCAGGAATTTTCGGGTGACACATCGATTTTCATCACGCCAGGCTACACGTTCCGCGCAATTGATGTGCTTCTGACAAACTTCCATTTGCCGAAATCAACCCTGTTCATGCTGGTTTCTGCCTTCAGCGGCCTCGAGACCATGCAGCGCGCCTATGCCCATGCCATTGCGACGGGGTACAGGTTTTATTCGTATGGGGATGCGTGTTTGCTTGAGCGCGGGTAGGGGGATTTAATTCCCTCACCCGGCGCGAAACGCGCCACCCTCTCCAACGCAAGTCGGGCCTACCCGACTTGCGCATCCTAAATGCCGAACCCCGGCTAGAGCCGGGTTCGGGGGAGAGGGTTTTTAGATTGCAGCAAACCTTCTCCCTTGGGAGAAGGTGGCACGCGGAGCGTGACGGATGAGGGTTTCAAAACCCCTACCGCACGTCCACAATCTTGCCATCGCGCAGCGTGACGCAGCGATCCATGCGCGATGCGATGTCCATATTATGCGTCGCCACCAATGCGGCGAGGCCGGTGGCGCGCACAATGTCGGTCAGCGCAGAGAACACATGCTCGGCGGTCTTGGGATCGAGGTTGCCCGTTGGCTCATCTGCCAGCAGCACACGCGGGCCATTGGCGACCGCGCGGGCAATGGCGACACGTTGCTGTTCGCCGCCGGATAATTGCGCGGGTCGATGATCGAGCCGACCGCGTAGCCCAAGATATTCCAGCAATTCCTCAGCCCGTTTGCGCGCTTCGGCTTTTGACAGGCCCCGGATCATCTGGGGCAGCATGATGTTCTCGCGCGCGGAGAATTCCGGCAGCAGGTGATGGAACTGATAGACAAAGCCGATGTCAGTGCGGCGCAGCGCCGTGCGGCCTTTGTCATCCAACGTCGAGGTTGCGACGTCACCCATGAAAACCTCGCCGGCATCGGGCTTTTCCAGAAGTCCGGCGACATGCAGCAAAGTGGATTTTCCGGCTCTCGATGGCGCGATGAGCGCGACGGATTGGCCCGGCATGAGAGCAAGATCAGCCTGCTGGAGAATATCCAGAGACGTGTCGCCCTGCTGATAGGAGCGCACAACCTGATGCAGAAGGAGGGAAGGGCGGGGCTCGCTCACTCGTACCGCAAGGCCTCAACTGGATCGAGCTTGGCTGCGCGCCAGGCGGGATAAATGGTGGCAATCAAGGACAGGCCCAATGACAAACTGACAACCGCGATCACATCGCTTGGTACGATGACCGACGGCAGGCGGCTCAGGAGATAAAAGTTCGGATCAAAAATGTTGAGGCCGAAGACGCGGTTCAGGAATTGCCTCAAGGGTTCTAGGTTTTTTGCAACAAGCAGCCCGAGCAGAAGCCCCGCCAGCGTGCCAACAACACCGATGGTTGAACCCGTGATGAAGAAAATGCGCAGCACCGCGCCGCGCGTGGCACCCATGGTACGCAGGATCGCAATGTCACGGCCCTTGTCCTTCACCAGCATGGTGAGGCCAGAGATGATATTGAGCGCGGCCACGATCACGATCAGCGTCAGGATAAAGAACATCACGGTGCGCTCGACTTTCAGCGCATCGAAGAAGCTCTTGTTGCGCTGGCGCCAGTCGGTGAGAATCATGGGACGCTGCACGGCGGCATCGAGCTTGCCCCGCATGGCGTCGATATTATCAGGATCATCAACAAATGCCTCGATGACGCTGGCTTCTCCGGGTTTGTTGAAAAAGCCCTGCGCCTCACTCAGCGGCATGTACACGAAGATGCCGTCGAACTCGCTGACGCCGATCTGGAATATCGCCACCACCGGATAAGCCTTGATGCGCGGCGCAACACCAAATGGCGTGGCAGCACCCTTGGCCGTCAGAATTGAAATGTTGTCACCCACGCGAACCGACAAGGTCTCGGCCATCTTCGAGCCGATGGCGACACCCTCGTTCCGGTCAAACCCCTCGAGCGTGCCCATGCGCACGTTGTTTTCAATACCGGGCAGGCGCTTGAGGTCAGACTCACGAATGCCGCGCACCAGCGCGCCGGTCTGCTGATAAGTGGAGGACACACCGGCGGCCCCTTCGACCATCGGAATGGCCATCTTGACACCCGGCACCTTCTGGATCCGGGCGACAACTTCACCATAATCCGTCAGTGGCGTTTCGACGCCTTGCAGAAACAAATGGCCGTTGATGCCGATGATCTTGTTGAGCAGCTCGATATGAAATCCGTTCATCACGGACATCACGACAATCAGTGTCGCGACACCCAGCATGATGCCAGCAAAGGAAAAGCCAGCAATGACGGAGACAAAGCCTTCGT
>CAIZGQ010000304.1 GCA_903932565.1 uncultured Hyphomicrobiales bacterium | reverse complement strand
TACGCTCATCAGTCCGCGACTGTCGGAAGTGAGCGGCGTTGGTCACGTGACCGTGCAGGGCGGTGTGCGCCATGCCGTGCGCATTCAGGCGGATCTTGCGCGCCTGGCGTCCTATAAAATTGGTCTGGAAGATTTGCGTACCGCCATTGTGGCAGCCAATGTGGCGGGTGCGAAAGGTGCGATGGACGGCATCCATCAGGCCTACACGCTGGCTTCGAATGACCAGATTGCAGCCGCGTCGGCTTACGCCAATGTCGTGATTGCCTATCGCAACGCAGCACCGGTACTTCTCAAAGATGTCGCCCAGGTCATTGAGGGCCTTGAGAATGTTCGCGTGGGCGGATGGTACAAGGGGCAGACCGCCATCATCATTGATGTGCAACGCCAGCCCGGTGCCAACACCATCGACACAGTTGACAGGTTGCGGCTCGCGCTGCCACGGCTGGCCCGCTCCATGCCGGCGGGCGTTGATCTCACCGTCATCAATGATCGCACCGATACCATTCGCGCTTCGATCAAGGATGTGGAATTCACGCTAGTTCTGAGTTCGGTTCTCGTCGTTCTCGTTGTGCTGTTTTTTCTGCGCACGGTGCGTGCAACAATCATCGCTGGCGTTGCGCTGCCGCTGTCCTTGATTGGCACATTTGCGGCGATGTGGCTTGCGGGGTTCGCGCTCGACAATCTCTCGCTCATGGCACTCACCATTGGCACAGGCTTTGTGGTCGATGATGCCATCGTCATGATCGAGAATATCGTCCGCCAGATTGACGAGGGCAAAAGTCCGTTCCGTGCGGCGCTGGATGGCGCGCGTGAGATTGGCTTTACCGTGATTTCGCTGACGTTTTCATTGATCGCGGTATTCATTCCCTTGCTCTTTATGACCGGGCTTGTCGGGCGCATGTTCCGCGAATTTGCAATGACTTTGACGCTGGCGGTGCTTGTGTCTGCTGCCGTGTCCCTGACGCTGACGCCGATGATGTGTGCGTTGATTTTGCGCGGCCACGACGACCGGCAAACGCCGTGGGTGTTGCGCATGGCTGAAGTGCCACTGGCGCAATTGCAGCGGCTTTACGAGACAACTTTGGTTTGGGCCTTGCGACGTCAGACATTGATGCTGGTGGTGACAGCTGCGACGCTCGTTCTGACGATTGCGCTCTACATCATCGTGCCCAAAGGGTTTTTGCCCGTGCAGGATACGGGCCTGCTCAACATGGTTCTTGAAGGCGCGCCGGACGTTTCGTTCAGTGAGATGATTCGCTTGCAGACGCAAGTTGAGGACGTCATCGCCAAAGATAGTGACGTGGTTGCGGTGTCGTCCGTGCTCGGCATCGGGCCTTTGAATGCGACACAGAACGCCGGGCGTTTTTCGATTGTGCTGAAGCCCAAAAGTGCGCGGAAATTGTCCGCCAGCGTCATTGCAGAGCGCTTGCGCTTGGCGGCGATGGATGTTGCGGGCACGCGCGTTTATGTGCAGCCGGTGCAGGATGTGCAGATTTCAACGACGACCAGCCGCTCGCAATATCAGTACACGCTGACCGCGACCGATGATCCCACACTGCAACTCTGGTCCACCAAGCTTGCTGATTATCTGCGGCAGGGTGGCGTCATGCGCAATGTGGCGCTGGAGACGCAGAATGGTGGTTTGCGCGCCTATCTCAATATTGACCGTGAGGCGGCCGGACGCCTTGGCATCTCTGTCCAGAATATCGATGACACGCTGAATGATGCCTTTGGCCAAAGGCAGATCTCAACAATCTATGCGCAATCAAACCAATATCGCGTGATCCTGGAAGCCGCGCCGCAATATCAGGCCGATCCCTCCGCGCTCGACAAACTCTATGTGAGCTCAACAACCGGCGTGCCCGTCCCGCTATCGTCGTTTGCACAACTCACGCGCACCACAGCGCCCTTGTCTGTTGTGCATCAGGATCAGTTTCCCGCCGCCACCATCAGTTTTGATTTGGCGGCTGGCGCCTCGCTTGGAGATGCGTTGCAGGAAGTGCAGCAGGCGGAGACGAGCATCGGCATGCCAGCGGCCGTCTTGGGTGGGTTTAACGCCGACGCGGCGGAGTTTGAAAAATCTCTCGCCACCGAGCCATGGCTGGTGCTCGCCGCCGTGGTGACGATCTATCTCGTACTCGGTGTTTTGTATGAGAGCTTCGCGCATCCATTCACCATTCTGACGACGCTACCATCGGCGGGTGTTGGTGCGCTGATTGCACTTCTCGTGACGGGGCAGGAACTGTCAATCGTCGCGCTGATCGGCATCATTCTTCTCATGGGCATAGTGAAGAAGAACGCGATCATGATGATCGACTTTGCATTGGACGCGGAGCGAAACCAGGGTCTGAGCGCCGAAGACTCCATCGTGCAGGCGTGTCATCTGCGATTTCGCCCGATCATGATGACAACGCTCGCCGCCCTTCTGGGTGCGTTGCCGCTGGCGCTGGCAAGCGGCACGGGCTCCGAGCTGCGCGTGCCATTGGGCATCACCATTATCGGTGGATTGCTGCTGAGCCAATTGCTGACGCTGTACACAACGCCGGTCATCTATCTTGGTGTCGAGCGCCTGCGCGTCCGGTTCATGCATCTCATTCGGCTTGACGAGCGCGATGGCGCGGCACCGTCAGAAAAGCCCAATCTGCAGGCGTCTGTTTCACCAAACCCGGCGGAATGATCATGCGCTTGAACGCCTTGAAAGCCGTAGGAGGCGTTTGATGAGCTTCAGCGAGCTTTGGATTCGTCGCCCGGTTGGCACCATTCTCTTGTCGCTCGGGCTGCTGCTTGTGGGCGGCGTTGCGTATAGCTTTCTCCCGGTTGCGGCCATTCCGACGGTGGAATTTCCCGCGATCCGTGTGGCGGCCTCGCGGCCCGGGGCAGACCCGCAGACCATGGCGGCGACGGTGGCGGCTCCGCTGGAGCGGACACTGGGCACGATTCCCGGCGTCAACGAGCTGACATCTTCCAGTTCGCTTGGCTCGACCTCCATCGCGATTCAGTTTGATCTCAATCGCAAGATCGATTCTGCCGCGCGCGATGTGCAGGCCGCGTTAAATGCCGCTGTGCCGGATTTGCCGGGCGATATTCCCTCGCTCCCCCAATTTCGCAAGATCAATCCGGCCTCGCAGCCCGTGCTTATTCTGGCGCTCACGTCGCAAACGCTGACGACGGACGCGATCTATGACGCGGCTGACACCATCATCGCACAGCGGCTTTCGCAGGTGGAGGGTGTCGCGGAAGTTTCCGTCAACGGCGCCGAGCAGCCAGCCATCCGCGTGCGCGTTGATCCCACGCGGCTGGCCAGCATGGGGCTTGGGATTGATGCTGTGCGCACCGCGATCAACGCTGCAAATGCGCAGACGCCCGTGGGCGCTTTTGAAAACGAGACGCAGAGCCAGTCGATCGGGGTCAACGATCAGTTGAACGATCCCAAGGCCTACGAGCGGCTCGTGCTGCGCAATGCCAATGGCGCAATGGTGCACTTGGGCGATGTCGCTGAGATTGTGCGCGGTGTGCGCAACACGCGCGCGGCCGGCTGGTTTGATCACCGCCCCGCCGTCATCCTCAACATCACAAAACTACATCCAATCTGCGATGAGGCACTATTCCAAAGAGGTCCAAACCCTCTTTGAATGCAGTACCCCGAGAATCCTGACGAATTCGCCTCTCCTTCCAATCCCGCAAAAACAACATCCACGGGTACGGGCACGTCAGTTTGAGTCGTGCCAACCGCCCCGAACAGTGCCAGATACTGTATCGCAGTCGAAGTATTTCCGAAGCTGTCTGTGGCGATAAATGTGTAATTGGCGGCAGCGAGAGAAATGACGATAGCAACAGAAAACCCAGAAGCGTAGCCCAGATAGACAACATCCCCTCCGGTGGAACCCCCAAACTGGTCAAGTCCGGGAGTTAAATTTCCGCTTCCATTCAGGCCAACCGGAACGCCATTTAATGTGGCCGATACCGCGTCTGTTGATGTCCAAGTCAGGTTTACCGAACTTCCGAGAGCAATGACGCCTTGGTAGGATATGGGGTTTTGGAATGGGTCATAGAGCTGACAGCACACCCAAGCTGAAGGACTTGCTCCATCGGCGGTAAAATCCCCCGGCG
>CAIZGQ010000303.1 GCA_903932565.1 uncultured Hyphomicrobiales bacterium | reverse complement strand
GCGATCTCCCGCTTGCCAATCAGCGCTGGCGGCGCGCCGGAGCGCTCGGTCGCAGCTTTTTCGCGGGCAATGAAGGCCAGCACATCTGCCTTGGAGGGCAGCGGTACGGGGGTCGGGGCAGAATCATGAGGTTTTTTCGGCACAACTTCCTTTTAAGGCGAAACGATGTGCGAGACCATGGGGCTCTCGACCACACACTGGCGTCTTGTTAGATGTTCCAAAGGCCCAGGGAGCGCACACATGTCCACCATTTATGATCCGCAGAACATCTTCGCCAAGATTCTGCGCGGCGAACTACCGTCGACCAAAGTGTTCGAGGACGATGTGGCGCTGGCCTTCATGGACATCATGCCGCGCGGGCCGGGCCACACGCTGGTCATTCCGAAGGTGCCCGCTCGCGGATTTCTCGACCTGCCAAAGGACGTCGTCGGCCCGTATATGGAGCGCGTGCAGACTGTCGCCGCTGCTGTCAAAAGAGGCATGGGCGGTGAAGGCCTGACCGTGCTGCAGTTCAACGAGAGCTGCGGTGGGCAGGTGGTCTTTCACCTGCACTTCCACCTGATCCCCCGCTGGGAGGGCATTGCCCTCAAAGCGCCAGGCAGCGCCATGGGCGACCGGGCGGAAATTGAGGCTTGCGCCGCCAAAATCCGCGCCGGGTTTTAGTCCGCCTCAGCTCTTCAGCGGCACACCGGGCACCGAACTGGGAGCCCGGCCCTCGCCGTCCCCACCATCGGGATCGGGCTCGTCGTCGGGCTCGATCATATCGGGCTCGTCGGCGTCCGCCACCTCACCCTTGGCGCGGCGCACCTCGGGTTCGGCCTTGGCGCGCTTGCGGGCAGCGTCCACGATATCGCGCTCCGGCCGTGGCAGCACGGGGCCATCTGGGAAGACGAAGCCGAGCTTCTTCACCCCATTGTCCTCGGCCGTCACAACAACACGCACCGTGCCGCCGTTCTTCAGGCGACCAAACAGCACTTCGTCCGCCAGCGGCGTCTTGATGCTGGACTGGATGACCCGCGACATCGGCCGCGCGCCCATCATCTCGTCGTAGCCGTTTTCAACCAGCCAGTTACGCGCCTCGTCTGTCAGTTCGATGGTCACATTCCGCTCGGCGAGCTGGGCATCGAGCTGGGCGATGAACTTGTCGACGACCTTCGAGATGACCTCGCGCGGCAGATGGTTGAACGGCACGACCGCATCAAGGCGGTTGCGGAACTCCGGCGTGAACATGCGGTTGATCGCCTCCACGTCTTCGCCCTCGCGCTTCGAACGATTGAAGCCGTAAGCCGCCTTCGCCATGTCCGACGCACCCGCGTTCGTCGTCATGATCAGGATCACATTGCGGAAGTCGATCTGCTTGCCGTTGTGATCCGTCAGCTTGCCATGATCCATGACCTGAAGAAGCACATTGTAGAGATCGGGATGCGCCTTCTCGATTTCGTCGAGCAGGAGCACGCAATGGGGATGCTGATCAATGGCGTCCGTCAGCAGGCCACCCTGGTCAAAGCCCACATAGCCGGGAGGGGCTCCGAGCAAGCGGCTGACCGTGTGCCGCTCCATATATTCTGACATGTCGAAGCGGATCAGTTCCACACCGAGGGATTCCGCAAGCTGGCGCGCAGCCTCGGTCTTGCCGACACCCGTCGGTCCCGAGAAGAGATAGGAGCCAATGGGCTTTTCGCCATCCCGCAAGCCGGCGCGTGCCAGCTTGATGGCTGATGTCAGAGCCTTGATCGCCCCATCCTGACCATAGACGACCCGCTGCAGCGTCTCTTCCAGATGCGCCAGAACTTCAGCGTCATCCTTCGAGACGGTCTTGGGGGGGATGCGGGCCATCGTTGCGATGGTAGCCTCGATCTCCTTGATGCCAATCGTCTTTTTGCGGCGGCTCTCGGGCAGCAGCATCTGCGAGGCACCCGTCTCGTCGATCACATCGATCGCCTTGTCGGGCAGCTTGCGGTCATGAATGTACTTGGCCGACAGCTCAACGGCGGCCTTCACGGCCTCGTTGGTATAACGGACCTTGTGGAACTCCTCGAAATAAGGCTTGAGGCCCTTGAGGATTTCAACAGCGTCCGGGATCGAAGGCTCCTTCACGTCGATCTTTTGGAACCGACGCACAAGCGCACGATCTTTCTCGAAATACTGACGGTATTCCTTGTAGGTCGTCGAGCCGATGCAGCGCAGCGAGCCCTGCGCCAGTGCTGGCTTCAAAAGGTTCGACGCGTCCATTGCGCCGCCTGATGTGGCCCCTGCCCCGATCACCGTGTGGATTTCGTCGATGAAGAGGATCGCGTTCTTGTGGTTCTCGATTTCCTTCATCACCTGCTTCAGGCGTTCTTCGAAATCACCACGATATCGGGTACCAGCCAGCAGCGTGCCCATGTCGAGCGAGAACACCGTGGCATCGGCCAGGACTTCCGGCACTTCGCCCTTGATGATCTTGCGTGCCAAACCTTCGGCAATGGCGGTCTTGCCAACACCGGGATCGCCCACGAGCAATGGGTTGTTCTTCTGGCGACGGCAGAGCACCTGGATCGTCCGCTGCACTTCGGCTTCACGCCCAATCAAGGGATCAATGCGGCCGTCCTTGGCCTTCTTGTTGAGATTGACGCAATAGGCTTCGAGCGCGCCTTCCTTCTTCTTGGGCTCGCCCGACTCCTTGCCCTCGCGGGGCTCGCGCGGCTCGCCATCCTCATCCGTGCCGCGTGGTCCCTTGCTGGAATCGCTCATGCCCGGCCGCTTGGCGATGCCGTGGCTGATGTAATTGACCGCGTCGTAACGGGTCATGTCCTGCTCCTGCAAGAAATAGGCAGCATGGCTCTCGCGCTCAGCGAAGATCGCAACAAGCACGTTGGCACCGGTGACTTCTTCACGGCCCGATGACTGAACATGAATCACCGCGCGCTGAATGACGCGCTGGAACCCCGCCGTCGGCTTGGCTTCTTCGCGACCATCCGTGACCAGGTTTTCAAGCTCGTGGTCGATGTAATCGGTGAGAT
>CAIZGQ010000302.1 GCA_903932565.1 uncultured Hyphomicrobiales bacterium | reverse complement strand
TTCAGGGGCTCATGCGACACGCGACGGTTCTGCTGCGGCAGAAAATCCATGGCGAAATGCACACCGGCGAGATCGCGGCCGGGCACCGAGAGATCCCGCGGCTTTTCCGCGCCACCTGTCAGCACAACGGAATCATACTCGTCCACAATCTTGGCGATCTCGACATCGACGCCAACATTCACATTGCAGTGGAAGGTCACGCCTTCGGCCTGCATCTGCTTCACGCGGCGCTCGATCAGATGCTTTTCCATCTTGAAGTCAGGAATACCGTAGCGAAGAAGTCCGCCCGGATAAGCATTCTTTTCGTAAAGATGCACATCGTGCCCGACGCGCGCGAGCTGCTGCGCGCAGGCCAAACCAGCCGGGCCTGAGCCGATAACGGCGACACGCTTGCCGGTCTTTTTGGACGGGGCTTCCGGCTTGATCCAGCCTTCCTTCCACGCGCGATCCACAATCGAGCATTCAATCGACTTGATGGTGACGGGCGTGTCGGCCAGATTCAGCGTGCAGGACGCCTCGCACGGAGCCGGGCAAACGCGGCCTGTAAATTCGGGGAAGTTGTTGGTCGAGTGGAGGTTGCGCGACGCCTCCTCCCAATCGGCGTGGTACACCAGATCGTTCCAATCGGGGATCTGGTTGTTCACCGGACAGCCGTTGTGACAATAGGGAATGCCGCAATTCATGCAGCGCGCGGCCTGCTCCTTGGTCGCGTCTTCCGACAACGGCAGGAGGAATTCGCGGTAATGGCGAATGCGGTCGGACGCTGGCGCGTAGCGCCGGTCGCGGCGGTCGATCTCAAGAAAGCCTGTGACCTTGCCCATAATTTTGATCCGTCTTGATCTGTGTCGATCCCGCTTTGCAGGAGGTGATTGGATGAGGGTGCGGTGATCGCACCGAGGCGATTACGCCCCGGCGGTTGCCACTTGCGGTTCCTGTGCCTTGAGTTCCGACAAGGCGCGACGGTATTCGACCGGCATCACCTTGCGGAATTTCGGCAGGAACTCATCCCACTTGTCGAGGATTTCCTGGCCGCGTGTTGAGCCTGTCCAGCGCACATGATTGGCGATGAGCTGGTACAGACGCTCGCCATCAAAGCGTGTCATGTCGCTCATCACATCAACGCGGCCGTGATGCAGAAGATCGCCGCCCTGATGATGCAGCTTTTCCATCAGGTCCTCTTCGGCCTGCACCGGCTCAAGATCAACCATCGCCATGTTGCAGCGCTTGGGGAAGCTGCCATCTTCATCGAGCACGTAAGCAATGCCGCCCGACATGCCGGCCGCAAAGTTGCGGCCTGTCTTGCCGATCACAACCACAACGCCACCGGTCATGTATTCACAACCGTGGTCGCCCGTGCCTTCGACAACTGCGATGGCACCCGAGTTGCGCACCGCAAACCGCTCGCCGGCCACGCCGCGGAAGTAAGCCTCGCCGGCAATCGCGCCATACATCACGGTGTTGCCGACAATGATGGATTCATGCGCGACGATGTGGACCGCACTCTTGGGCGGATAGATCACGATGCGCCCACCCGACAGGCCCTTGCCGACATAATCGTTCGACTGGCCTTCAAGTTCGAGCGTCACGCCCTGTGCGAGCCAGGCGCCAAAACTCTGCCCCGCCGTGCCCTGCATGCGCAGGCGGATCGTGTCATCGGGCAGACCCGCGTGACCATACTTGCGGGCAATCTCACCCGACAACATCGCACCGACCGTGCGGTTGGTGTTGTTGATCTGCGCCTCGATCACGACCTTCTGGCCGGTTGCAATCGCATCGGATGCTTCGGCAATCAGGCGGCGGTCGAGAACGTGGTCGAGATTGTGGTCCTGCGTCTCGGTGTGGCGGATCGCAACACCAGGCGCCGCGTCTGGCTTGTGGAACAGCTTCGAGAAGTCGAGGCCGCGCGCCTTCCAATGGGAAATCGCGGCTTCCTTATCGAGCATCTGCATTTGCCCGACCATATCCTCGAACTTGGCGTAACCCATTTGTGCCATCAGCTCACGGACTTCTTCGGCAAGGAAGAAGAAGTAATTGATGACGTGCTCGGGCTGGCCGACGAAGCGCTTGCGCAGCACCGGGTCCTGTGTGGCAACGCCAACCGGGCAGGTGTTGAGATGGCACTTGCGCATCATGATGCACCCGGCCGCAATCAGCGGGGCTGTGGCGCAGCCAAATTCATCCGCCCCCAGCAGCGCGCCGATGACGACGTCACGACCTGTGCGGATACCACCATCGACCTGCACCGCGATGCGCGAGCGCAGGCGGTTGAGCACCAGCGTCTGGTGTGTTTCCGCCAGACCCATTTCCCACGGGCTGCCGGCGTGCTTGATGGAGGTGAGCGGCGAGGCGCCCGTGCCACCTTCAAAGCCCGAGATCGTGACGTGATCCGCGCGGCCCTTGGAGACGCCAGCGGCAATCGTGCCGACGCCGACTTCCGAGACGAGCTTCACCGAAACAGCAGCCTGCGGATTGACGTTCTTCAGATCGAAGATGAGCTGAGAGAGATCCTCGATCGAATAGATGTCGTGGTGCGGCGGCGGCGAGATGAGGCCGACACCCTGCGTTGAATGACGCACCTTGGCGATGACCGCATCGACCTTGTGGCCGGGCAGCTGTCCGCCTTCGCCGGGCTTGGCACCCTGCGCCATCTTGATCTGCATCATGTCGGAGTTGACGAGATATTCCGTCGTCACGCCGAAGCGGCCGGAGGCCACCTGCTTGATTGCCGAGCGCATGGAATCGCCATTCGCCATGGGCTTGTAGCGGTCCGATTCTTCGCCACCTTCGCCCGTGTTCGACTTGCCGCCGATGCGGTTCATCGCAATCGCGAGTGTCGTATGGGCTTCGCGCGAAATCGAGCCATAGGACATGGCGCCGGTTGCAAAGCGCTTGACGATCTCCTTCGCCGGCTCGACCTCGTCCAGCGGAATGGGCTTGCGGCCATCTTCCTCAGCTGAGCG
>CAIZGQ010000301.1 GCA_903932565.1 uncultured Hyphomicrobiales bacterium | reverse complement strand
TCACTGGCGAGGTGTTGATCGCCTCCGGCGGCATGCGCTGAGCAAAGGTCCGGCCGGGGTGGATGCCCCCGGCCGGACGTTTTTCTTGTCGCAGCGCCAACGTTGCCGGTTTTAGGCGCGGCGCGTAATCTCCCGGCCATTGGATCGGGAGCTGCGCATGAAGCGAATCTTCAAATTCAAGCCACGCACGGTCAACAACGTTTTCGCGGTCGTGGCCATCGCCATGATGGCGCCGCAAGCGCCGCTGGCGGCCGAACCAGTTCACGTGGTCGTCATACGGGTTGGGCGCATGCTGGACGTTCGATCTGGCGCTTACGTGAACGCCGCGGCAATCGTCATCGACGGTGATCGCATCTCGGCGGCCGGATCGGCGGTCGATGTCATGAAGACGGTGCCAGACGGCGCGAAAGTGGTCGACCTGGGCGACGCCACGGCTCTGCCGGGACTAATCGATTGCCATACCCACATCATGGCCAGAGTTCCGGACCAGGAGCAAGGGTACGGAATCAGCCTGCTCACAAAATCACAGGCGTTTCGCGCCCTCGAGGGCGCCGCCAATGCTCGTGCGACCCTGGAAGCGGGCTTCACGACAGTGCGCGACGTGGAGAACGAAGGTTCCGTTTACGCCGATGTCGCGCTGCGAGACGCTATCAATCAGGGACTTGTCGAGGGTCCCCGGATGCGGGTGGCGACGCGGGGAATCGCGGCCGTTGGTGAGTATTTCCCGTTTGGAATCTCACCCGACCTGGCGGGCTTTCCGACCGGCGCGCAGATGATCAGCGGAGTCGAGGAGGCGCGCCGCGCCGTTCGCGAGCAGATCGGCCACGGCGCCGATTTGATCAAGGTCTACGCCGACTGGCAAAACCCGACGCTCACGATACCGGAGATGCAGGTGATCGTTGAGGAGGCGCATAAGGCCAAGCGCAAAGTGGCAGCCCACGCAACGACATCGGAGGGCATACGTAACGCCGTTACCGCTGGTGTTGATTCGATCGAACATGGACATCATGCAGATCGGGGGGCACTCGAAATGATGAAGACCAACGGCGTGTATTTGGTTCCGACGCTTTCCGTCGTTGACGCGATGGTCGCCAAGGCGCCAAACGACTGGACCTCCGAAAGGAGCAAGGCATTTTTAGAGTCGATGCGCCGATCAGTGGCCATGGCCAAGGAAATCGGCGTCAAGATCGCCGACGGATCGGATCCCGCCTCGGCTGATCGTCATGGCAAGAATGGCGAGGAGCTCGCGGCAATGACCCGGCGCGGATTGAGCACGCTTGAGGCAATTCGGGCGGCAACTCTGTCGGCTGCCGAATTGATCGGTTGGCCTGATAACGTGGGCACCATTGAAAAGGGCAGGTTTGGCGACTTGATCGCAGTCCAAGGCGATCCGCTTGCCGATATCAGCGTGCTGCAACACGTCAAGTTCGTGATGAAAGGGGGGCGAGTGATAAAAAATGAGCTGGCTGCGCATTGATTTGCACCCGGACAACGATTCCGTGATCGGCGGTGGAGCTAAAGCGCCGACGTCGGGCGAGATGTCGAGCTTGGTCAATGACTTCGGTTGGCCGGTATCGCACTGCAGAGACGGCCGCTCGACCGACTTAGCAAGGAGTTTGCACACAGCCGTCATGCCGTTTCTGGTCGCAACGACTTGCGCCGCCGCGCTGACGGCCTGCGCCCCCACGGTACCTGTCAGGGCCTGCCGTGAGTCTCCGCCGCAGGCCGCGCAACTTGCCGTGGGTGATGCCTTTTTACGCTATCAAAGGCTCCTCCGCGCACAAGACTCCTCCGGCATCGCCCAGATGTTCGTACCGGGTGGCCGAATTGAGCATGTAGGCCAGGAGCCAATTGTTGGTCGCGAGACAATTCAGGCCTTCCTCAGCTCGTTCGCTCAATACAGGGTTCTTTCGCACGATATGAATCTTGCCTCGTCGGCCTACACACCCTGCCATGCGAAGCAGGCAGGCACGTATGTGCAACACGTAAGGGCTCCCGACGGGCAGGAATCGACGGCACGCGGCTGGTTTCTCTTTCAGTGGGAAGAGCAAGCCGATGGGCTCTGGCTGCTTGAATCCGCGCAAACCTCGTCCTCGCCCATACCCGTCGGATCGTAAGCCTGCCGTTTTTTTATGGAC
>CAIZGQ010000300.1 GCA_903932565.1 uncultured Hyphomicrobiales bacterium | reverse complement strand
CAACCCAAAGCCCTTCGACCTTCATCTGGCGAAGCACTGCGTTCGCGGCAGCTTCCGCAACCGTCCTTCGCGCGAGTTTGGGCTTGGCGGTCATTCGTTGCCTTTGACGCCTCTTTGCTTGGCGAGCAGCTCGACAAAATCCGTCGCCAGTTTGAGATCCTGCTCGGTGAGTTTTCCGAGATCGCGGTGTAGACGCCCCACCGTTTCCGCCGATGCATCCGGCGCATCGGACCGGCCCAACAGGTAGTCGGTCGTGACGTTCAGCGCCGATGCCAGCGACCGCAGATTGTCGAAGGACGGCTTTCGCGGTCCAGATTCGAAATGGGATACGGATGCGGCGGGCAGACCCGCCTTGGCGGCGAGTTCGGCTTGATTCAGGCCTCGCAAGGCACGGGCTGCTTTCAATCGTTCTTTAAAGATATCAGTGGGCTGGTCAGGCTGCATGGTGCTTTCGACATGTTATACTTGACGGATACGCCATTTGACCCCATCATGGTGATAGTACCAATCATGACATGGCGGATGCGCATGTGGCAACCGCCCATTGGAAGGAGCCGAAATGGCTAAGAGCGACAGGTTCGTGGTTCGCCACGGCAACGACTGGGCGGTGAAGAAGGGCGGCGTCGCCGCGCCGGAAAGCGTCCATCATAAACAGGGCCGCGCTGAGCAGCAGGCCAAGACCACGGTGCGTGGCCTGGGCGATGGCGAGGTGCGCATTCAAGGCCGCGACGGGAAATGGCGGGACTCGGACACGGTTGCTCCGGGGAACGATCCCCATCCGCCGCGCGACAAAAAGCATTGAGGACAAGGAGATTTCACAATGAGCATTACAGACGCGCCGGAGCTGATCTCCGGCAATCAGAATGAGACCGCGGCAAAGATTGCCGATGAGTCTTTCAACTTCCGCACCTTCCCGTTCGACGACCGCAAGGTCACGGGCGCACAGATCGCGGAAGCATTCGGGGCGCACCCAGTCACTGAGTTCGTGGTCCTTCATCAGCTCGCCAATCTCGAGCTTGAGGAGCTTCGCCCGACCGAGCTGGCCGATCTGAAAAAGGCGAACCGCTTCTTCGTCATCCGCGGCGATGCCACCTACCGCTTCTTTATCGGTGGCCTGAGTATGGTCTGGCCGCTCAAGACGCTGAAGGGTCGCTATATCAAGCAGCTGGTTGGCAAGGACAATGCCGATACCGAGCTGTTGCTGGAACGCGAAGACCAGCCCGACAAGGTCATCGGTAATGACGAGGATGTGCGTCTGGCCGGTGACGGTGTCGAAAAGTTCAAGACCCGTCCGGCCAAGGCGACCGTGACCATCATCATCGAGGGCACGCCGCATACTTGGACGAAGAGCAAGATCAGCTACGACGAAGTCGTCACGCTGGAGGTCCCCGACTACGCCCAGCATCCGGGGATCACCTATTCGGTGAAATACACCAACGGCCCCAACAATCGACCCGAGGGGGTTCTGGCTAAGGGTGAGACGGTGCGCGTTAAAGACGGGATGATCTTCAGTGTTTCAGAAACTGGTCAGTCATAACGACGACATCCGTCGTCTCGTAGAGAAGGGATACGCGGTTGGTTTCGACAGCGAGTATTTGATCGT
>CAIZGQ010000299.1 GCA_903932565.1 uncultured Hyphomicrobiales bacterium | reverse complement strand
TTAGGATGGATTTTCAAATTTTGTGCTTCCCAAAGGGGCTTTGTCTGACGATACGTTCAAACAAGCGGGACTGGCCAAAGGCCCGTTTCGGTCAGGATGAAATCCATCACCTGATCATGGGGCTCGTGCGACACGCGCTCAACACGCTGGTCATCGAACGCGAGCGCAATCGCAACGGTTTTGCGCGCCTTGCCAAGCTCTGAGAGCGTTGCATCGTAATAGCCTGCGCCATACCCGATGCGATGCCCAGCGCCATCATAGGCGGCGCAGGGCACGATCAAGAGATCAGGTGTAACCTGTGGGCTTGTGTGCAGCGGTTCGCTGATACCAAAGCGGCCCTGTTGAACACGATCGCCATCGCGCCAGGTGCGAAAACGCAAGATACGGCTTTCGCCGTCAACACCTGGCAGGCAGGTCTGCAATCCCTGGCCCGCGAGCGCTTTGAGAAGAGGCCTGCAATCGGGCTCGCCGCGGATTGGCCAGAAGCCGGCCACCACCGGCGCATCTGAAACAATGCGCGCCAATTGCGCGATACGGCTGGCTTCCCGCATAAGGCGCTGGGCCATGGCCTCCCGCACCTGCGGCGCGAGGGCGTGACGTCTGGCGAGTGCCGCGGCGCGGACTTCAGATTTTTGCATCGGACGAAGTTTGCGCAGTGCGCCCGCATTTGCAAACGCAGAGCTGGATCGCCGCCGGGCGCAGCAAATGGGAAGAAGTGCGGAGCCACCTGGGTCGTGGGACGTCGATCCCGGGAAACCTACAACGTAGGTGGGCGCCGTGTGACCAAGTCCACGGACGAGGCCAGGTACAGCTCCCTTAGGATCGATAAGGCCCCGGGGAATGTATGTCCTGCACGTGCCCCGCAGCCCCGCGTCATCAATGTAGGGTGCTTTGCCCACCGATGCCAGAGGCGGTTCAAGCCCGGCTCTTTAAATTCAGGCGGTCTCGGCTGCGTCCAGGTCTGCTGCCACCCGCTCGATTCGCTCAGCGGTGCGCTCCAGCGTGTCGAGAAACGCCATGGCCCAGCCAACGCGGGTCTCCTCGCCCTGCGCCTCGCGCTGCTGCGCGGCAGCAAGCTCGTCCTCGCGTTTTTGAAGGGAGCGTTTGGCCTCAGACAATTCGTCGGCAAAAGTAATGGCGGCCATGACTGTCAGGCGCTGATCGCCGATTTCGCCAAAACTTTCGCGCAACGTTGCAATTCGGGCATCGATTCCGGCGGCGAGGGTTTCCAGATGGCTTTCCTCACCATCTGAGCACGCCATGCGAAATGTGCGCCCGGCGATTGTGACCGTGACATGCGCCATCGGGCCTAGTCCCCGGCCTGGCTGGATAACAGCACGGATCGCATGGCCTCGGAGGCCCGCGCCAAGCGGCGGGCAACTTCTGCATTGGCGGCAGCCAATGTTCGCGCCTTGGCCAGTGCGCCATCCAATTCGACAGCCAGCGTGGACCGATCGTCTTGCATCACGGCCAGTTCTTCACGTGCATCGGAGCGTGCGGCATCTATTTTTTCCCGCCGCTCCGCTGCTGCCTCGAGATGATCGAGGGCGGCTGAGAGGCGATGCAGAACTGCATCTAGACGATTTTGCGAAGACATATGCGGAAGGGCCTGAGCCTGCACGGATAGCGCTCCATTAGCCTTGAGCAAAGATCGCGCGTCAACGTGATCGCGCGTTTCAGCTTCACATTGGTGGGGACATTTGCGGCTCAATCGGGGCCGTAATCGGGTCAACCTTGATCCGCATGTGTTGACTCAAGGGGGCGAGGTGCTAATGAGCCGCTCATCTGCAGCCCCCGCAGCCCGTTTTGGCGGTGCCTAGCGCTGGATTATGACCCACATGACCGTTTCCCACGATCAGATGGCCAATGCCATCCGCGCGCTTGCTATGGACGCCGTTGAAAAAGCAAAGTCCGGCCACCCCGGCCTGCCCATGGGCGCAGCCGACATTGCGACCGTGCTGTTCACAAAAGTCCTGAAATACGACATCGCCGATACGCATTGGGCGGATCGCGACCGGTTCGTCCTCTCGGCCGGGCATGGCTCGATGCTGCTCTACGCGCTTCTCTACCTGACCGGCGAGAAGGAGATGACCATCGACGAGATCAAGAACTTCCGTGTCCTTGGCTCGAAGACGCCGGGCCATCCGGAATTTCACCACACCGCCGGTGTCGAAATGACCACCGGCCCGCTGGGCCAGGGCATCGCCACGGCCGTCGGCATGGCGCTGGCCGAGCGGATGCTGAATGCCGAGTTTGGCGACATCGTCGACCACATGAC
>CAIZGQ010000298.1 GCA_903932565.1 uncultured Hyphomicrobiales bacterium | reverse complement strand
GGAGGTCAGTCCCTTGCTCAGAAACGGCACGGACAAGGTGGCCTGTGCGAGCAGCGCCAGCTTGCGCTTTCCCGAAACACGGGCGCGCTGGTTGATCGAATCAAGTCCCGACCGCTCCAACTTCCGACCGATTTCAGCGTAGAGCAACGCCGCCGTCGCAATCGCCGGACGGCAATTCAGCGGCAAATGCGCAATGCCCTGCCGCGCTTTTTTGTAGAGGCGATCCGCCTCCTGTAGCAGCCGGGCGACAACGCTTTTGACTTCATCACTCGCCTGCGGATTGGCAAGAAAGCTCTGCTCATCGAGCCCAACCTCGCGCAGCCATGACAATGGCAGATAGACCCGGCCCGCACGGGCATCCTCGCCTACATCGCGCGCGATATTGGTGAGTTGCATGGCTGTGCCAAGATCGCAGGCGCGCGCCAAGGCTTCCGTGGAGCGCACGCCCATGATCAGCGACATCATCACGCCAACGGTGCTGGCGACACGCGCCGCATAATCATGCAGATCTTCGATTTTCTCATAGCGACGGTCTTGTGCATCCCACGCAAGGCCTTCAAGCAATGCTTCCGGCACCGAGCGCGGAATTCCAAAATCCCGCACAAGATCCGCCATGGCGCGATCTTCCGCGCAGGGGAGCGGGCGGCCTTCGTACACGCGCGCAAGTCGCTCACGCAGACGCTCCAGCGCCTGCAGCGAGCCGCCGTTCAGGTCAATCGCATCGTCCGACATGCGGCAGAATGCATAAAGCCCATATGCCGGTTGGCGAACTTTCGGCGGCAAGACCATGGAGGCGGCATAAAATGTCTTCGAGCCTTCCTGAATCGCCATGCGGCAATCAGCGTGATCGGATGAAGCGGCAAACCGAACGTCAGGCGAAGACAGATGCATCAGGCGCAACCTTATCGAGAATACGAGCGGACGAGAGAACACCCGGCAGCCCCGCACCCGGATGGGTGCCAGCGCCAACCAGAAACAGATTGCGCACATCCTCGCTCGCATTGTGCGGGCGGAACCATGCGCTTTGCGTGAGAATGGGCTCGATGCCAAAGGCAGCGCCACGGAACGAATTCAGGCGATCCTGAAATTCCTGCGGCTGCGTCATGCGCGATGTGACAATGGACTCTTGCAGGCCGGGCAGAAGATCATCTTCCAGTGCCTGGGCAATGCTCTGTCGATAGGGCTCGGCCAGATCCGCCCAGTTCTGCCCACCTTCGAGATTGGGCACGGGCGAAAGCACATAAAATGTATCGCAGCCCTCAGGTGCCAGCGATGGGTCGGTCGCAGTCGGGCGATGCAAATAGAGGCTGAAATCTTTTGCCAGCTTCTTTTTGTTGAAGATGTCCTGCAGCAGGCCCTTGTAGCGCGGCCCCAGAAGCAGCGTGTGGTGCTGCACATTTTCGTACTTACGGTTGGTGCCGAAGTACCAGACAAACAGCCCCATGGAATAGGCGGCGCGCTCGATCTTGCGATCCGACCAGCGCGAGCGCGCGGCGGCTGGCAAAAGATGCTTGTAGGTCCAGGCGGAATCCGCGTTCGAGACCACGATATCAGCATTGATGATCTGGCCGGAGGCGAGGAGAACGCCCTTGGCCGTGCCATTCTCAACAAGGATCTGCTCGACATCCGTATTGCAGCGAACCATGCCGCCCTGCCCCTCGATCAGGCCGACGAGCCCGCTGACGAGTTTGCCGGTGCCGCCCATGGCAAAATGCACACCCCATTGCTTTTCAAGAAACGCAATCAGGCAGTAAATGGCAGATGCGCGGAATGGACTTCCGCCAATCAACAAGGGGTGAAAGCTGAAAATCGTACGCAGCCGCTCGTCCTTGAAGAAGCGCGACACGAGGCCGTAGACAGAGCGATAGCCCTGCAGGCGCACGAGATCGCCCGCGATCTTCAACATGTCCATGGGGGTACGAAACGGCTCATCGCCAAGGCGCTCAAAACCGACGCGATAGATTGCCTCGCTCTCGCG
>CAIZGQ010000297.1 GCA_903932565.1 uncultured Hyphomicrobiales bacterium | reverse complement strand
GAACTTGTCTATCGCCATGGGACAACCCGTTACGAGATCATAGTCGAAAATCCAAAATCAGTTTGTCGTGGAATTGTGTCCTTCAAACTCGATAGCCGGGAGCTTGGTGCACATGAGGGTGGGCGCGTGACTTTGGTGGATGATTCAGGCACGCATCGTATCGAGGTGACACTGGGCTGAGGCCCACCAACAAGATAAATTTGAATCAAAAGGAAAAGTTGGAACGGGCCGATGCGTGGCAGCCATCCGGACGAGGACGAGCGGCGCGCTCATGAACCCGCCGATCATATAAAACGCTTTAAAGCTATGATCAGATGCGGCGAGGATGACCGAGTTACCGCTGCGCGTTCGAGCTTGAAATTTTGAGCCAGTTGAAATGTTTCGGCTTCGGCTTGCAGATGGGCGAGGCAGCAGTCGGAATACCGAGAGCGCTCATCAATTTGATGTTTACAACTTCGATGTGTCCCAGGGCGAGCACACGAACCGCCATCCCAACCAGCACTCAGATTTGAGAAAAACCTCTTCTCTGTGTGTAGTTTCCGAACTTTCAGGGATTACTTGCGACTGTTATTCTTTTACATGTTCACGAATTGGATCCATGGTTTTGAACCACATTAACGGCTCCGGCATCGACGTTTCAGCCCAATCGATTTGATTCACAGTCTCAAAATCATTTGCAAGTGCCTGCCTGCGTCATCAGGACCCTTGTCCAGCATCGTTTCCAATGAAGACCTGCTTCACATCAACCTTTTGTATTGCTTTGAAGAAAGATGAAGCCATGCTTTGGAACGCCTCTGCACTCAATGGATATCCGATCAAAGCCATAGATGGGCAAATTGGAATCGTGGCCGATTTGTTGTTTGATGAGCAGGATTGGGCCATCCGATGGCTCGTCGTTGACACAGGTGATTGGATTTCGGGTCGCCGCGTGCTGCTGCCGGTCTCAGCACTGGGCCAACCGGATCCCGAAACGCACAGCCTGCCAGTTGCGCTGACGATGAAGCAAGTTGAAGAAAGCCCCGATGTGAAAGCCAGCGATACGCTATCGCACGAGGCAGAGTTGCTGGTCTGTGCCCATTACGACCTCCCGCACGGACGCGATCATTATCTATGGGCGAGCCACGATCGGGCACCGGCTGATGTGACATTGCCGAACCCCTTGCAATCACTTGCGACAAGTGTGTCGGTCGGCTCCGAGATCGGCAAGCATCGCCCGCATGTTCACAGCATTTCCACGATAACGGGCGCATCCATTGAAGCGGCGGATGGTGATATTGGCCATGGTGAAGATTTTCTGATCGATGCGGTGCAGTGGCAAGTTCGCTATCTGGTTGTTCACACATCCAGTTGGCGGACGGGTGAAAAACTTCTTGTTTCACCCTTGTCCATCAACGGCATTGACTGGACACGATCTGTCATCCACCTCGCCGTGACATGCCAGAAAGTAAAAGACAGCCCGCATTATGATGCAGCGCAGACAGTGGACGGCGCGTTCGACGAATTGTTCAACACATATTATGGAATTCGGTGGACGCGGCGCTAAAGCTTTTGTGCAGACCAGCCTCCAACGCTGGTCCTGATCATCGCCGTCACTGCCTTGCTACGTGCGTTCCTGCCGCCGTTCAACGAGGGCACGCCCACCCTCAACGCAACCTTGACGCTGGGTAAGTCGCTGGCGCAATCAAGCGCCGCGGTCTCATGGCGGAACGGATGATTTTGGACATGCCGAAGGTGAAATCCATCGGACGCCGCGCCGGACGCGCTGACCTCGACGACGTGAAGCGCCCAAGAAATTTGAAAGTGGCTGGTGGAGTCGAGGGGAATCGAACCCCTGACCTCTGCAGTGCGATTGCAGCGCTCTCCCATCTGAGCTACGACCCCGGCCGAGGGTGGTACTACGGCTCGGGCGGCGGGCTGTCAATCTGGGATCGCACCGTCGTGTGGCGCGCCATGCGTCCTCCCGCGCGGCACCCAACGCGCGGCACCGAGAAGGCTTGCGGCAAGGCGGCAGCCTCGCTAAACCCAAGGAACGTTTTGCCAGCCCACTCCTGCCCCGGCTTTAGACGTGTTGGCACCCGCTGACAGTCACCGACGGCCGGAGCTTTCGCGGAGCCCCCATGCACGCTCTCGTCGTCGTAATCCTGATGGCCCTTGAACTTTATACCTGGGTCATCATCGGAGTGGCCGTCCTGTCCTGGCTGCTCGCCTTCAATGTCATCAATTACCATAACGATCTTGTCCGCTCGATCTGGAATGGGCTGAATGCTTTGACCGAGCCAGTACTGCGGCCAATCCGCAAGATCATCCCCTCGCTCGGGGGGCTCGACGTTTCGCCGATTATCCTGCTGCTGATCATCTTTTTCATCCGGCAGCTGATTCAGGACAACCTTCTCTACGCGACCTTGGGCGCTTGAGAGGCCGCGAACCTGGCAGTGCCCAAGCCTCTTGAGAGAGCGCCCAGGCCTCCTGAGGGCGTGCCCTGGTCCGTCGAGACGGACAGTCTCCTGCTGGACGTGCGATTGACGCCCCGGTCCTCGAAAGATGCAGTGGAGGGCGTGGATCACCTGTCTGATGGGCGGGCCGTTCTGAAAGCCCGGGTTCGGGCGATCCCGGAGGATGGCCGGGCCAATGCTGCCCTCTGCCGGTTGATCGCCACAAGCCTTGAGGTCGCGGCCAGCCGGGTTATGATTTCCAGCGGTGCCACCGCCCGTATCAAACGCGTCAAGGTCAACGGAGATCCTCAAGCCCTTGTCGTCAGGCTTGAGGCCTGTCTTGCAGCTCTCGATAGGCAGGGCCATCTCAAGGCGCTATAGTTCACATCAAGCGGACCTTTGACCTCCGCCAGAAAGGAAAACGCCATGTCGGTAAAAGAGCAGATCGAGGCGGAAGTCGCCTCCTCGGACGTTGTGCTGTTCATGAAAGGCACGCCGCAGTTCCCGATGTGCGGTTTTTCCGGACAAGTGGTTCAGATTCTCGATTATCTTGGCGTGGCCTACAAAGGCGTAAATGTCCTCGAAGATGAGGGTCTTCGCCAGGGCATCAAGGATTTTGCCAATTGGCCAACCATCCCCCAGCTTTATGTGAAGGGCGAGTTTGTCGGCGGCTGTGACATCGTGCGTGAGATGTTCCAGGCAGGCGAATTGGCCCAGCATCTGACCGATGCCGGGATCACCTGCAAGCAGCCTGCAAAGGTCTGAGGGCGGTAGAGAAGTGTCGCGGCGCGGGTTGTGCGCGCCGCGCCCAATCTGCCCGGCTCACGGTCCATCAGGGCTTTTCAAGGGCAGCAAAGTCGCTGCCCCGCAGCTGTTGAAGCTGGCGTCGCGCCCAGCGAAGCGTCTGTAGGTTTGCCATCGACAGATAAAACGGAATCGCACTTCCAGCCGCAGTGCCAATCAAGACATCTGCCGTGGGTCGCTTATCGGGCCAGATCGGATTGATCATTTGGTTGTCTGGAACGGCGCAGGAGTCTGTCAGTTCCAGCGTCGGGTCGTTCGCCTGCGCTTGCATCAAATGAAAGACAAACTGCACACCGGGCGACAAACGCGCATAGCGCTCGTCATAGGCAAACTTCCACAAATACGCATGGTCACGATGCCGTAGCACCACGCCAATGGCGAGGGCTGCGCCGTCAAGACGCAGGGCGTCAATGCGGTACAGGCCTGACTTTACGTTTGCGAAAAGCGATGTCGCAAAGTTTGCGGTCTCCGGCTTGCTGAGAAGGGCGGTGCCACCGCGCCCTTTCCAACCCGAGAGTTCCAGCGCCAAAAACTCCTCTGACATTGTCACCAGGTGCTGCGGATCGCTCTCGCTCGTGTAGGTGACGTGCCCCAATTCGCTCAGCGAACGCGTGTGCCGTCGGTTGCGCTTGCGGCGGTGCGCGGTCAGGCCAACCATGGCTTTTTGGCCCAGCGCGCTCGACGCATTGAAGATGGCGCGTGCGTGCAAATTTATGCATTTCAGGGGCCGGCTTTCACGCGTCGCCAGCTCTGCCAGCAGCGTGGCTGTGGGGCCGCCCACCCGCACGCCTTGCAGACACACCACGTGGGCGCGCGGCAATTCCGCATCAATCCAGGCGAGCAGGGCCGACATGGCTGCGGGTGCCACCTCCTGGTCCAGTAGCACGCCGCTCAGGCACGCAAAATCATGCTGCCAAGAATAGGCGACAGACGTGCGGCCAAGACGCGGTGGTTCCAGAACAAGAAGCCCGCCAAGCCAGCGTGCGCCTTCCTCATCTGTACAATAAGCAAATAAAAACAGGCAGTGCTGCTGGTCTGGCAACAGCCGCGCGGCGGGGATTGCGAAATCCGGATGGAAAAAGACGTCGGGCTCGAGAGCTCGGTTTGCCAATGAAGCCCAAGCTGCAGCATGGGTTTGGAGTTCAGCTGCGCCGCAGGTCAGCACGTCCCAATGCAGGCCGCTGGCCAGCGCGTCCTGGTGAAATAATATGTGAGCATGACGCTCACGCTGTTGGACGATCCCGGACCCGAGCACAAAATTACGCCTGTTCCGATCATGCCATTGACGCACAATCTTGGAAGATTATGGCTGCACGTCACCATGCGGCAATTGAAGATTTAACAATAAAACAGGCAAATTCAAGAAAAGCCTTTTGTGAAGCCGATTAATCCTTGATTAAGGTAAACGCAGCCAGGTGTTTGGGACAGCTTGGCTGCAAGAGGAAGCAGAGCCCGAAGGGGCTTAGAACTCGTCCCAATTATCTGTCGAGAGAGAGGACTGAGGCTTGGCAACAGCAGACGAGCCGCTGCGCGCGACCTGCTTCATCGCTGGCACAGGCCGGGTCGGCTGCGCGGCCGGACGTGGCGCGCTCAATTTGGCGGCCGGCGCCGGGCCCGTTTTGCTAACAGACGACGCACTGGTGGCAAGTTTAAGCCCGCGCGCGGCATCCGCCAGCTGAAAGCGACCCACGAGTGCTGTCAGCTTTTCTGAGTCCTGCACAAGTTGCTGAGCGGCCGCAGTCGATTCTTCCACCATCGCAGCGTTTTGTTGCACGATGCGATCCATGGAATTGATGGCGGTGTTCACCTCTTGCAGGCCGTTTGCCTGCTCCTTGGTAGATGACGCAATCTCGGCAACGATTCCGTTGATCTGGTTGACCTGCAGAACGATTTCATCCAGCGCCTTGCCGGTCTGCGCAACCAGATCAACGCCTTGTTCCACCTGACCGCGCGAGGCGGAAATCAGGGATTTGATTTCCTTGGCTGCATCCGCCGAGCGCTGCGCCAGGGCGCGAACTTCCTGCGCGACAACAGCAAAGCCGCGCCCGGATTCACCGGCTCGCGCCGCTTCCACACCGGCATTCAGCGCGAGAAGATTTGTCTGGAAGGCGATCTCATCAATCACCCCAATGATCTGCCCGATCTGCTGGGACGATTGTTCAATGTCGCCCATGGCTTTGACGGCGTTGCGCACAACCGCACCGGAATGCTCGGCTGTCGTTCGGGCTGTTGCCACAAAGCCTTCAGCTTCCGAAGCACCTGCCGCCGTGGACTGAACAGCCGCTGTGAGTTCATTCAAGGCTGCAGCCGTTTCTTCAAGGCTTGCGGCTTGCTGTTCCGTGCGACGCGAAAGATCATCCGCGGCCCCGGCGATCTCGCCTGAGCCTGAATGGATCGTGCTCGTGGTCTGCGCAACAGAAGACAGCGCATTGCTCAATTGGTCCATTGCCGTGTTGAAGTCATTCCGCAGCGGCTCGTAATGGGCATCGAACGGTGTTTGCAGACGAATGGCAAGATCGCCATCCGCGAGACTGCGCAGGCCATGTCCAATCGCATCAACGACAGCGGTCTGGTTGGCAACGGACGTTGATCGCTGACCATCAATCTGCGCACGTTCCGCCTCGCGCCGTTCGTCATCTTCTTCCTTATGCTTGGCGACATCCCGCAGCTGCAAGCCCTGGTCTTTGAACACGGCGACACTTTGCATCATCATGCCGATTTCGTCGCTACGGCCGTGTGTGTTCACCTCGATGCTATAATCGCGCGATGCCAGCTGCTTCATTTTGGTCGCCAGGTCACGGAGTGGCCGCGTGATGGAATGGCGGATCAGAAACATTGAAACAACGAGCGTTGCCACAAGACCCGTCACAAGGATCAACGATGCTGACCAGACCTGATTTGAAGTTGTGTCCTTGAGCTGCTGGCTCATCTCGCCCGCTTTTTTGAATGTCGCGGTGCTGATGGTTGAAAGCTCGTCGAGAACCGTATTGAATTCCGGCGCGCAATTGGCCGTATATTCTTTCTGCGCCATCGAGGCATTTGATCCATCAAGCGATGCGGAGGCGAGGGCGACTGCTTTTGCGCAATTTTCGCTCAGGATCGTGTCAGCTTTTTTCGCGAGTGCTTTGAAGGTGTCGCCAACGCCTGGATTGGCATCAGCTGCCTGACTAAAGTAATTCAGCATTTCGGCCCGGTTGAAGGCCAGATCTTTAAGTGCCTGCTCAGAATTGGCTGGATTGCGGGAGATGATCAGCTCGGTGATGGCCAGTCGCGCTGTGACGAGGCGACGAATACCGCGCGTCGCCGAGATGGAGGACATGCCCACATGGGAATTGGCTTGCTGGTAACCAGAATCAATCTGCAGCATGGAGAGTGCAGAATGAACATTTGAGCCGATTGCAAACAGGCTCATCACGAGCAAAATTGCAAACAGCTTGATGCCAATCGATAAATTTTGAATTTTCTG
>CAIZGQ010000296.1 GCA_903932565.1 uncultured Hyphomicrobiales bacterium | reverse complement strand
TCCTGCGTCCCACGGTCCATCTGAGCGACAGCCGTGTTGATTGATGTCATCGCGATAGCTTGTTCTTTTGTGCCTGCAGCGATGTTGGAGACGATGCCGCTGATGTCGATTACCTGGGCAAGAATGCGCTCCAGTGATTTTCCGGTCTCCCCTACCAAGCGCACGCCGCGATCAACCTGCCCGGTCGATGTGGAAATCAATGTCTTGATTTCCTTGGCTGCCTCGGCCGAGCGCTGAGCGAGCGCGCGCACTTCCTGCGCAACGACAGCAAAGCCGCGGCCGGCGTCACCTGCCCGCGCCGCTTCAACACCGGCATTCAGCGCGAGAAGGTTTGTCTGAAAGGCGATTTCGTCGATGACACTGATGATCTGGATAATCTGGCGCGATGAGCTTTCGATGCCGCTCATGGCTTCCACAGTCTGCCGCACGACCTGGCTGCTGCCTTCGGCATCGGCCTTGGTGGCGATGACAACCTCATTGGCATGGGTCGCGCCATCGGCTGTCTTGTTGACAGTAGAGGTCACTTCCTCAAGCGCCGCAGCGGTTTCTTCGAGCCCGGCTGCCTGCTGCTCGGTGCGGCGCGCCATATCGTCGGAGGCCGTGGCGATTTCCTGGGTGCCGGAGTTGATGGCCACGGTACTTTCGACAACCTGCTGCATCACCGACTGGAGCTTGTCCATGGAGGCGTTGAAGTCGCGCCTGAGATTTTCGAAGGCGGGGATAAACGGCCTTTCAATGCGGTACTGGAGATCGTTGTCTGCAAGGCGCACCAGGCCGACGCCAATCTCTGTCAGGTCGGTGATGTCGCTTGCGTATTTGACGACCTTCACGACATGACCATTCAAATCAAAGATTGGGTTGTAGGACGCCTGAATCCAGACTTCCTTGCCGCCAGCGCCAATGCGCTTGAAGGAGGACGCGACAAATTCGCCTTTGTTCAACTTCGCCCAGAAATCTCTGTAGTCAGGCGACTTCGCAAAGCTCGGCTCAACAAACATGCTGTGATGCTTGCCAACAATGTCTTCAAGCCGATAGCCCAGAAGGCTTAGAAATATGTCGTTGGCAACAAGCACTTCGCCTGAGGGCAAGAATTCGATGACGGCCTGCACCTTGGCAATGGCGTTCATCTTGGCTTCAAACTCGGCTGTGCGCAGCTTTTCGGCGGTTGTATCGGTTGCGAATTTTATGACCTTCTGGACGTGACCTTTTGCATCGACGACGGGATTGTAGGTCGCATGGATCCAGATATCGGATCCTGATTTTGTCCGGCGTTTATATTCGCCGCCATCAAACTCGCCTTTTCCAAGCTTGTCCCAGAATGCCTTGTAAGCGGGGCTACGCGCAAAATCAGGATCCACAAACATGCTGTGGTGTTGGCCCTGAATTTCAGTCAGCGAATATCCAATGACACGGCAAAAATTTTCGTTTGCCGTGAGAATTTTTCCGTTCAGGTCGAATTCAATGATCGCCAGGGAGCGGTCGAGCGCTTTGAGAACATCCTGGATATGTGATTTGGCCGAGAACAAATTATCAAACATATGCCGATCCCATGAAACAACGATCCTGCCCGGAGCAGGGAGCGTTTGATCGATGATGGGGAGACATGTCTGACGCGGTCAGACGCACATTGGCATCATGCCATCAGCGCAGGGAGTCATGCACCAACTGTGACATTAAGCTGCAGTTAAATTGGTTCAAAAAGATTTAACGCAATTATTTTCATCGCAATAAATGTTGGGATGATCTTCGAACTTACTGCATTTTTTGACATTTCCCAAAGCGAACATAAGCACAGCCAGAGCTTCCGCCACAAGCTCTACTTTGCGCTTATTGGCAAAGCTTTAGCCACGGTCTCCGCGACTGGGTTGCTTCAGTGAGTTGCTGCGTTGCAGCGTTTTTTGATTTCGCGCGCGGTCCTTCAACCATTTGACGTCTCATAGACGCATGCACTGCACTGCAAAAAAAACTGCAGGGCGAGTGTCGGACCACAGAGGTGTTGCAAGCCGCTTGAGCTAACCGGCGACAATCGGCTACAGACGTAGGGTGCGGCCCCAAAAAATCAAAAGACCGCGCCATGTGGAGGAAACAAACGCGATGACGCGACTCACAGCGCTTGCGCAGGTCTCTCTGGTTTTGCTCGCCGGGATCATCGGCGCGACTGCCATTTTATCCTGGCATGCGCAGATCAAGCCGGTCGACAAGGCAAATCCCGAGACATTCGACCCGGCTCTGGTCAAGCGCGGCGCGTTGTTGTCAGCGCTGGGCGATTGCAGCACCTGCCACACCGCACCTGGTGGCAAGCCCTATGCGGGCGGCATGCCGCTCCCCACGCCGTTTGGCACAATCTACGCCACCAACATCACGCCCGATGATGAAACGGGGATCGGCACCTGGTCACTCGCAGCCTTCCAGCGCGCCATGCGCGAGGGCGTCGATCGCGAAGGGCATCAGCTCTACCCTGCTTTCCCTTATGATCATTTCACGCAAGTGTCCGACGACGACAACGCGGCGCTGTTCGCCTTTTTGAAGACGCGTCCGGCTGTCTCAGCGCGCGCGCCAGACAATGATCTCCCATTCCCGTTGAACCACCGCCCGATCTTGGCTGGCTGGAATTTGCTTTTCTTGTCCAAGGGTCCGTTTCAACCAAACCCGGCGCAATCGGCCGAGTGGAACCGCGGTGCCTATCTGGTCGAAGGCATTGGCCATTGTGGCGCTTGCCACTCGCCCCGCAACGCGTTGGGTGCTGAAAAGCGTGCGCAGGCCTTTGCAGGTGGCGAGGCCGAAGGCTGGCATGCCTTCACCATCAACGCCGCCTCGAAGTCGCCAGTGCCCTGGACGGTTGACTCGTTGGATGCCTATCTGAGCGCGGGCTGGCACGGGCTGCATGGTGTTGCGCGCGGCCCCATGCAGGCGGTGAGTGACAACCTTTCGCAAGTTCCCGCAGCCGATGTGCACGCCATGGCAGTGTATGTGGCGGCCCTGATGGGTACGCCGTCCGCGCAGCAGACAACCAAAGGCGACGCCCTCGTGGCAGGCCTGCCAACCACTGGCACAGGCAGCAAGCCGCAGTCGGCCGGCAGCCAGACCGTGCCGCTGCCCGTAACCGCTGCATCCGACCCGGGTGCTGCGCTTTATGCCAACGCTTGCGCCAGCTGCCACGAGAGTGGCCGCCCCGTTCCGTTTGGCGGCATCAAGCTGTCGCTCAGCACGTCGTTGCAGGCCGAAAGCCCACGCAATCTGATCCATCTGATCGTGTCAGGGATCCCGGCCAATCCGGGGCTCAAGGGCCCAATGATGCCGGGGTTTGGCGCTGTGTTGTCAGACCAGCAAGTCGCCCAACTTGCGACGTACCTGCGCGCCACATTCAGCTCGCAGCCCACCTGGACCGGCATCGAGTCTGAGGTGGCGGCCGCGCGCAAAGCCTCAAAACTGGCGGACCTCGCTGGTGCTCCCATGCAAATCGTTTCAACGACCAGCCGTTAGGACAGATCATGATGAAGCTCAACGTCAACGGGGCTGATCACAGCATCGAAGCCGATCCCGACACGCCGCTGCTCTATGTGCTGCGCGATGATCTGCAGATGAACGCCGCCAAATATGGCTGCGGTCTTGGGCAATGCGGTGCCTGCACCGTGATTGTTGATGGCGAGGCGATCTTCTCCTGCATCACGCCGCTGATGCTGCTGGAAGGCCGCAAGGTGACAACGCTGGAAGGGCTTGGCACGATTGCAAAGCCATCCCCAATTCAGCAGGCTTTCATGGAAGAGCAGGCCGCCCAGTGCGGCTATTGCATCGCCGGCATGATGATGCGCGCGCAGGCGCTGCTTGATCGCAATCCCAAACCCACCGACGACGATATTCGCCAGACACTGCAGCCACATCTCTGCCGCTGCGGAACCCACATGCGCATTCTAAAGGCCGTCCACCGGGCTGCAGAGCTGATGCAGAGCGCTGGCAAAGCAGCCCCGAAGGGAGCGATCTGATGAATAGCCCCATCACCGACGTCTCACGCCGTTCGCTTCTCACCGGCACAGGTGCGCTCATTGTCAGCTTTTCGCTCGCGCCGAGTGCGTCTGCGCAAGCGCCTGCTGCAGTTCCAGATCCAACCGCAAACCCGCTGACGATGAAAGTTCACGGCAGCCTGTCTGTCGATCCCTATCTTGATTCCTGGATCAAGATTGACGCCAGCGGCAGCGTCACGATCTTCTCCGGCAAGGCTGAACTTGGCCAGGGCATCAGCACCGCCCTCTTGCAAGTTGCGGCTGACGAACTGGGACTTCCCATGGATCGCCTGACGCTGGTCACGGCTGACACGGGTCGCACCGTCAACGAAGGCTACACGTCCGGCAGCCATTCCATGCAGGACAGTGGCACGGCCATCCGCATCGCTGCTGCACAGATGCGTGACCTTCTGATTGCGTCGGCCGCGCGACAACTGAACGTGCCAGTCTGCGAGCTGGTCGTGAGCAATGGCACAATCGCCACCAAGGATGGCACATCCGTGGCGTATGGTGCGCTTGTCGGGACGACCGACCTTCATGTGCAGGCGCAGCCTGTTTCAAACTTCCGCGAGCAGACAGCCCTCAAATATATGAACAGCTCTGTGCCGCGGCTTGATATTCCAGCCAAAGTGACGGGCGGTGCGGCCTACATCCAGGACATGCGCCTGCCCGGCATGCTGCACGCCCGCGTCGTGCGCCCACCGAGCTACAAAGCCGTTCTCAAATCCCTTGACACTGCTGCTATTGAAAAAATGCCCGGCGTTGTGAAGGTTGTTCGCGACGGGCGTTTTCTTGCTGTCGTTGCCAAGCGCGAGTTTCAGGCCATCAAAGCGATGCGCGCGCTCGCCGCTGCCGCGCAATGGAGCGAGACCGCAAGCCTGCCGGATCAGACAAACCTGCCGGCTTTCGTGCAGGCCTCGGCCGCCAAGGATTACAAGATCCTTGACCAGCACAAAGAGTCCAATCCGGGCGTGACGAGACTTGAAGCGCGCTTCACGCGGCCCTATCAGGCCCATGGCGCCATCGGGCCCTCCTGCGCGCTCGCGCAGATGGACAAGGGCGTCGTGACGGTGTGGACGCACACGCAGGGCGTCTATCCCGATCGCGCTGCGATTGCCGGCATGCTGCGCGTACCGCCCGCGCAGGTGCGGTGTATCCATGTGCCGGGCTCAGGGTGCTACGGCCACAACGGCGCAGACGATGCGGCGGGCGATGCCGCACTCATTGCCGTTGCAATGCCGGGCACGCCCATTCGACTGCAATGGATGCGCGAGCAGGAACACGCGTGGGAGCCCTTCGGCCCCGCCATGGTCACGGAGGCACGCGCGGCGCTCGATTCCACCGGCAAGATTGTGGACTGGAATTACAGCGTGTGGAGCAACACCCATTCCATGCGCCCCGGTGGCCCCGGCGCGCTGCTGGCGGCCCAGCACATGGAAAAGTCGATTGCCCCACCTCCGCCAGCCCCGCTGCCCTTGCCGGAAGGTGGCGGCGATCGCAACGCGTTGCCGATCTACGCGTTTCCCAATGCGGACGTGATGCATCACTTCCTGCCCGACATGCCCGTGCGTGTGTCTGCGATGCGCGGGCTTGGGGCCTACATGAATGTCTTCACCATCGAAAGCTTCATGGATGAACTGGCCCACGCTGCCAAGATTGATCCGGTGGCGTTTCGGTTGGCGCATCTTGATGATCCCCGCGCCATTGATTGCGTGAAACTCGCGGCGGACAAGTTTGGCTGGGACAAGCGCGCCAAATCAGCCAATGGCCGTGGGACGGGTTTTGCGTTTGCACGCTACAAGAACCTCGCCGCCTATTGCGCCATCGCCATGGAAATCGAGATTGAAGCGGAGACGGGTGCGATCCGTATCCTGCGTGCTGTGGCGGCTGTGGATGCGGGTCAGGCCGTCAATCCAGATGGCATCCGCAACCAGATTGAAGGCGCGATCCTGCAATCGGCAAGCTGGACGTTGTTTGAAAATGTCAGCTTCGATGATACGCGGATTTCGTCGATTGACTGGTCGACCTATCCGATCATGCGCTTCAACTCTGTGCCAATGCAGGTTGATGTGCATGTGATCAACCGTCCCGGTACGCCGTTCCTGGGTGCTGGCGAAGCAGGACAGGGCCCGACGGCGGCCGTGCTTGCCAATGCCATCGCGGATGCGACGGGACAAAGATTGCGCGAATTGCCGCTGACACCTGCAAAACTCAAAGGCGCTTTTCGAATCTAAATGCACCCAGCGCTAAAGGCTGCAAAAATAAAGCCGACGAAGCTGTCTCCAGCTTCGTCGGCTTTTTGAATAAAAAGCTTTGTCTATTGCGTCGGTTTTGATTGCGCGATCAGCCGCAGCTCCCACGGCATGATAACCTGCCGAAAAATGACCGGGTCCGTCCAGCCCTTGGCTTCACGTCCCAGATGGCCGCCCATGGGATTGATCCACGCATCCTTGGGCACATCGCCCGTGTGCAGCAGCAAATCCTGATCAACCATGGGCACCTGCGTATCCTTGACGCCAGCCACGATCAGCATCGGCGAGGTCGGACGATCCAGAAGGCCCTGTGTCTGCAGCGACATCTTTGGGAACACCCTCGCCAGATCTTCGACGTTCGACACGCCGTCCACGACCGAGATGAAGGCGGGCGCCAAATCAAACAGATATTCGCGATTGCCCAATGTTCCCTCGCGCGTGAACTTTTCCGAGAAGAAGGTGTGTACAGGCGCGGACTGCGCAACTGCCCCTAGAATGCGGGCTTTCTCAAGAATCGCGACTTTCGTGGCCCAATAGGCACCAAAGCTCACCCCGTGAACGAGGATGCGGCTCTTGTCGATCTCTGGACGACTGACAAGATAATCAATCGCGCGGCTGAACATCTTCTCAGAGTCAACATTCACCTTCACCGGCGCTTCGCCCGTTCCGGGACTATCGATGGCAAGATAGCCGACGCCCTTGTCGATCAAGGCGTTGTAAGTCTCCGCCACCGTTTCCTTGCGGCTATCGAGTCCAGAAATGGCAAGGACCACTGGCACAGGCCCGCTGGACGTTTTCGGCAAGCGCAAGTAGCCGACGATCTGCTTGCCCTCAAAGGGAATGACAACGCGCTCCATCGGCGGATCAAGCGTTGCCGCATGCTTTAAATAGGCCCCGAGCGCCTTGGAATACGCGAGCTTTTTGCCATCGGAATTGGGGGTCGGCCATTGCGCAAAGTAAAACAGCCGCCACGCCTTCACATAATTCGCACTGGCATCTTTCGGGTTTGCGGCCGTTTCCGCTTTGCGAAGATAGCCTTCTGCAATCGTGCTGAAACCCTTGGCCCATTCATCCCGGTCGCGCGTGTTGATCAGTTTGAAGGCTTCTCCCACATCGGCTGGATCAAGCCCGAGCATGGGATAGGCGCCGCGCTGCGCACGTGCCACGGCCTCCGTCTTGATTTCATCAATCGTGCGCTCGGCAACTTCGGCTTTGGCAAACGAAAGGCCAAGCCCCAATGCGACGGGCAACAAGGGCAAAACACGACAGATTGTTTTGATAAACCTGTTTTCGTTGCGCTGTGAACCATGATTCAAAGCAGGCAGTGCCATTGTTTTCTCCCACCGATTTTTAATTGTGTGGAGCGTCACACGGGCGTGTGTCGTCGTCAAGACACGCCAACAAAGCTTAAGTCTGCGCGTGCTCATCGCGCCAATCTAGACAAGATTGGAAAGATGGCCCAAGACGCATGTGCTGGTGTGCCTGCATGCCTGCACGCCGCTTTGCGCACGTCTTCCTGTCAGAGGCCCAACATGCTCGTCCTGATACTTGGTATTATCATCTTCCTTGGTGTGCACACGCTGACGACGCAGCGTGAAATGCGGACGTCATTGATCGAGCGCCTTGGCGCTGGACCGTACAAAGGTCTTTATTCAATTGGCTCGTTGATCGGGTTCGTCCTGATCTGCTGGGGCTTTTCCATGTACCGCGCCAACGGGATGATTGTTGTCTGGAGCCCGCCCGTCTGGACGCGGCATCTCACGATCACGCTCATGTGGTTTGCGTTTGTGGCCCTGGCCGCCATGAACCCGGCCCCCAGTCGCATACGCGGGTGGCTGCGTCATCCCATGCTGGTAGGGATCAAGATCTGGGCGTTGGCGCATCTTCTCGCCAATGGCGATCTTGGCGGCATGATCCTGTTTGGATCATTTCTGGCCTGGGCTGTGTTTGACCGCATTGCCGTGAAACGGCGCGGTGACATGGGTGCAGCGCGCCAGTCCAACTTCACCAAGGCGGATGCCATTGTCCTCACGACAGGAACACTC
>CAIZGQ010000295.1 GCA_903932565.1 uncultured Hyphomicrobiales bacterium | reverse complement strand
TGCACGGCGTGGCCGTCGCCAGCGCAAAATAGAGCACCCGGCTCATGCACGGGCAAAAGCAGCGTCGTACCAGCAACACGTTCCTTGTTATCAATGTTGCCACCAAAGCTGCGCGGCACCACGGACGTCACACGCCCCCAAGCGCGTGGCGGGGCGACGCCCATGATGCCAAAAAACGGACGCGCCGGAATCTCAAGACCCCACGGCATATGAACGACGTTTTTAAGCCGGTCGATCTCGATGTTCATCAGGCTGTGATGCGCAAAATCATTCGGGAGCCCGCCGGCCAGCGGCTTGACGACATTGTAACCCCAATCCTGACGCAACTTGACGTCAAGAATGTCGACCTGCAGCACATCGCCGGGCATGGCCCCTTCAACAGCCACGGGGCCTGTGATGATATGCGGTCCCGAGCCGCGCGGCACGGCAGCATGGATCGCCCGATGTTCGGGATAAACGTGCCCTCCACCAACGGGTGGAAGTTCGTCCGGCCCGCCGCTGACAGAGTGCAGCGTTAGCGTATCGCCGGACGCGATGGTAAGAACTGCAGGATACGCCGCATCGAAGGCGCCCCATTGCACCGTGTCGGGTGACGGCAACACTTCATGATGCGCGGCCATGCCTGCTCTCCTAAAAATTACTGGCGCAAAGGCGCAACATTGCGGCCCCAACCCGGCATGCTAACTGGTTTTCCATTAAGCGCCACGGTGCGGCCGCGCACCAATGTGCGCATTGGCAGCCCGATTGTCTCGAAGCCATCAAAGGGGGTCGCGTTGCCAATCGAGTGAAGGGTCGCGGCGCTGATACGCGACGTGCGCTGCAAATCGACCAACACGATGTCGGCGTCTGAACCAACAGCGAGTGATCCTTTGTGAGGCCACAAGCCAAAAGCCTTTGCCGGCGCAGCGCAGGCCATGCGGACATAATCGCAGACGCTCATGCGACCCTGCGCGACAGCGGTCAGCATCAGCCGCATGGATGTTTCAACGCCCGGAAATCCCGGCGCACAATCCCAGATCGAGGGGAGATTTTTTTCTTCGACCAGATGCGGGGCATGATCGGTCGAGATCATGTCGATGGTGCCGTCGCGTAACGCCTCCCACAAGGGCTCCGCATGGCCCGGTTCGCGAACCGGCGGCTTGACGCGCATGAAATTGGCACCTACCCGAGCGCCATCGTCCGTGGACAAAAGCAAATAGTGCGGACAAGTCTCAACCGTCATATCGACGCCGCGCTGCTTCGCAAACCTGATGTGGGGAAGCGAATGGCGGCTGCTTTCATGCGCAATGTGCACCTTGCAGCCCGTCCATTCGGCAAAGATTCCCGTTCTGCTGACAGCTTCGATTGTCGCGACGTCCGCGTGCTGCTCCAGATGCGCAGCCGCATCCGTGCGGCCAGAGCGGATCAATCGGTCGCCGCGCCATTGCAACACCGGTGTGTTCTCGGCGTGGACAGTGCAGCGAATTCCAAGGCGCGCCAGAATTTCAAACGCGTCCAGAATCGCCCCATCGGGCGGGCATGGGACGAGCGGGTTTTCGCTGCCCATATAAAGCTTGAAGGCAATCGCGCCCGCAGCGACCATCGGCTCGATCTGATCAAGACACGTCTCTCCGATCAAGCCATAGACGCCAAAATCAACAATGGCCTGACGCGATGCGATCTCCAGCTTTTGATTGACGGCTGCGGCACTTGCAGTCGGCGGATTGGTGTTGGGCATATCGAAGATCGTCGTCACACCACCAACTGCGGCGGCTTGTGTCGCGCTCGTCCACGTTTCCTTGTGCGCAAAGCCCGGCTCGCGGAAATGCACGTGCACGTCAATCGCACCCGGTAAAATATGCAAGCCCGTGGCATCGATGCGTTCGCGCGACGCAGGCAGCTGACTGAGCTCCCCAACGGCAACAACGCGACCCTGATCAATTGCGATGGCGCCGTCCTGCACGGCATCAACCGAGACAAGTTTGCCGCCGAAAATAACAAGATCGACCGGACGCTTCTCTGTCATGGAAACAAGCCCGCGATCGCGTCAGCAACAGCAAAAAGATCTTCATTGCGCCGGCGCAGCGACATGACCATCGCGCGGACTTCGCGCGCCATCGCCTCCACATCAAACGTCATCACGCGGCTATTTTCGACAACAGGTTTGCCATCAATGATAACGGTTTCAACTGACGCGCCCGTCTCCGAAAACACAAGCTGCTCGGCTGGGGAATTGATTGGAATCCACCACGGTGCATCAAGCCGGTAGAGGACAAGATCGGCCCTGCAACCGACCTCGAGCCGCCCGATGTCGTGCTGGCGCAAGGCGTGAGCGCCGCCTTGCGTCGCCATGGACAAAACCTCCGCGGCACTGATCCAATCCGCTCGATGGGCGGCGTGCGCGCGATGCTCGGTCGCAACGGCCCGCATCGCTTCATGCAGAACCTGGTTGTCGTTGGCCCCGGAGCCATCTGTACCCAGTGCCAAACGCATACCCGCCTCTCGCATCATCGGGACACGGGCGCGCCCGGTGCCAAGACGCGCGTTGCTTTCAGGGTTGAGCACCGCGACAGCACCGCGCTTGGCCATCAGGTTCATATCGTCGTCGCTCAGCCAGATGGAATGCGCACAGGACCAACGGTCCGACAGAATGCCGAGCGTTTCCAAATGAGCAACACTCGTCTCGCCATACATTTCCAACGCCAGCCGCGCTTGTTTTTGCGTCTCCAGCAAATGCGTGTGGATGCCTGTGTCGTGCCGTTGCGCGAGGTCCGCACACAACAATAAAGCCTTGTTCGTGCATCGATCGGGATTGGAGGGTGCCGGCATCACGCTGACCCGCCCGGCGCGACCGTGCCAACGCGTGATGACGTCGTCCATCAGCGGACCAAGCTCATCCAACGCCTGTGGCTTCAGGACTTCAGCAGCTGCCATGCGCTGTTGCACGTCATCGGGCAACGGCACGGCTGGAAAGATATCGGCGAAATCGCTGTCGAAAAAGCGCATGGCGAGGCCGATGCGCATGCCTGTCTCCTCCCAGGCCGAGAGTACGGCATCCATGTCAGACGCGGTGAAACGTTGGCCCGGGAAATGATCAATGGCAGCCGTCGTGCCAGATGTCATCATGCCATAAGCGCAGAGTTGCACAGCCAAACGGATTTCATCCGGCGTGCGGTTTGATGTGTGGGACTGTGTCAACCACATGAAAGCCGGGTGGCTCAATCTGTCTGCAAAGCCAGACATGGTGCTGGATTGGGAATGCGTATGCGCGTTGACAAGACCGGGCACAG
>CAIZGQ010000294.1 GCA_903932565.1 uncultured Hyphomicrobiales bacterium | reverse complement strand
GCGGCGTCAAACTTGGTGCGGTACTTTCCGGCATTGGCCAGCGACGTATAGGGCTGGCCCGTGCTCGAGATCGCCGAGTCGATGTCGCGATTGGGCGAATAGGTGAAGAGCTGCGTTTCCGCGTTGGGGGCAAAGCGCGTGGCACTGGTCTTCTAGGTTGCCAAGGCCACCGCGGCTGGCTGAGTAAGACACCGGAAAGAACCCGCCATCACAGGTGCGCACACAGACCGCTTTTGAGCCGCCGCGCGGTGTGGGATCTTCTGGCGGCATGATGTCTGTGCCGTCCGAGGGACCAATTGGAACATCCCGCAAATCGCGCGAATCACTGCGTGACGAATTGCCAAACAGCGTATCGAACAGCCCCCCAGAACGGGCCTGCTGGGGCTGCGGGCTCGGGGCGCGGCAGCTGTTGTTGTATTGGGCAATCAACGACCGGCGCTGCGCTTCGCCGCTATATTGCTGTGCCTCGGCATTCAACTGCTCGTAATTCGATTGCATGCGCGAGATCTGCTGTTCCAGCGCAGGGCACTGAGCGGGTGGCGCGTCACCAAAAAACAGGAATTGCTTCTTGCCGCAGCCAATGGAACGGGCATAAGCCACCGTCCGGTCAAGCTCGCCACGCTGGCGCTGAGCTGCACCCACGTACTTCTGCGCTTCGGCAGGATTGCCCTGCGGCCCGAGCGCGATTTGCTGCTGCAGCCGGGCGCATTCGGCAGACTGAGCGAGGACAGACCCGGTCCCTGCGACAAGAGCCGCCGTCATCATGCCAGCGCGCAGGGCGCCAAGAAGACCCCGCTGTGTGGCCGCAAACCAGAAGTTCCGCATCAAAGCCCCATATGGCCGCCGCATCAAACGCACGCTTTCCGAGCGATTCGAGGCTCTTGCTGACCGCAACATTATCGAAAGTCGGCCACTCGCCAAGCTTGCTCGTAGACACGTGCCGACGCCCGGTGGACATGATCCAGAACAATGTCCGCAGGATGGCGGACTCGCTCTGTCGTCACTGAGCCAAAATCGTCACGTGCCTCGAATACTTTCAAATCGCGAGAAAGCAACCCATATCAGTGGTGTTGGCGCGCGAACGCCAAAGAAGTTTGCTGGTCCCCTGCTCAAGCCTCTGGAAGCCGAGATTCATGTCTAAAATCTTTGCCACGACCTGCCATGCTGGCCTTTTGCTGCTCAGCCTTGCGGCCGCTCCGAACGCGATGGCTGCGGACGATGGTCCGACCCTCGTGTTTCGCAAGTCGACCACATTCAAATTGCTGACACCCAACGACAAGCTCGCCACCTACGGGATCGATGACCCGGGCGTTGAAGGCGTCGCCTGCCACTACACGATCCCCGAACGCGGCGGCATTTCCGGTGCTCTGGGTTTGGCCGAACAGACCTCGGACGTCTCGCTCGCCTGCCGCCAGTACGGGCCGATCAAGATCAAGGAAAAGTTTGAGCAGGGCGACGTGGTATTTCGCGAAAGCCGCTCGTTGTTTTTCAAGCGCATGCAGATCGTTCGCGGCTGCGACGTGAAGCGCAACGTGCTCGTTTATATGGTCTATACAGACAAGCTGGTTGACGGCTCGCCGAAGAACTCAACGTCCACCGTGCCCATCATGCCATGGGGTGCGAGCAGCGACACGCCCAAGTGCTCAGACTGGACGCGCGGCTAGGCCACAAGCACCACGACAAAAAGCGCGCCCGGACAGCCGTGGCGCGCTTTCATTTTTTCAGAAATGGCGGTTTTCAGGGGGCGCAGCTGACCACGATGCTGTCGGGCGCGAACTCGGCATCCGTAGAGCCGATGGAAGCTGTGATATCGCCCGCCCGGCCAAACGCCGTGGCGCGCGAGAGGCCATGCGATTCGCACCAAGCGTCGGCGACAATGCGCCCGCAGGTGCCGCCGCTGGAGAGACAATCGCCGATCCCGTAGCCATCGAGCGCAGCCACGACAAAGGTCTCCGCCTGCGCGGGAAGTATCAGGCTGCTCTGCGCAGCAAATGCCAGGGACGCAACCAGAGAGACGCGTGACAGGGACTTGAACAGACCAGACTCGGAAAAAGACATCGCGCCACTCAACAGGGTTGGACCAGATGCCGACTATGAGTCGCCATCGTGAAAATTTGCTTAAATTCCGTTCAGGAAGGCGGCAGATGCCGCATGACCCATGTTTGTGGCTGGCGAGCCGAAGGGCGGTGCAAACTGCCGCGTGGCGTCGCGGGCGCTTCGTCTGGCCTGATTCCGTGGCGATGGTAAGGCAGCGGCGATGCGCCTGCGCTTGACGGAGGCCGTCACCTCGACCATGGTCCGCCCATGTCGAACACGTTTCGCCCCAATTTCCTGATTTGCAGCTAGCCTTGATGCTGGCTGGTGCCGTCCTGTTCTGACATTGGAGCGACGCCCCGGC
>CAIZGQ010000293.1 GCA_903932565.1 uncultured Hyphomicrobiales bacterium | reverse complement strand
TGGCACCCAGGCGTGTCTTGATGTCAGACAGGCAACGGAAGAAATCCGCACCAACCTTGTCCATCTTGTTGGCGAACACGATGCGCGGAACTTTGTACTTGTCACCCTGACGCCAGACCGTCTCGGTCTGCGGCTCCACACCCTGGTTGGAGTCGAGAACGCAAACAGCACCGTCAAGCACGCGCAGCGAACGCTCGACTTCAATCGTGAAGTCCACGTGGCCGGGGGTGTCAATGATGTTGAGACGCTTGCCGTTCCAGATTGCCGTCGTTGCAGCCGACGTAATCGTGATGCCGCGCTCCTGCTCCTGCTCCATGAAGTCCATGGTCGCGGCGCCGTCATGGACTTCGCCGATCTTATGGGACTTGCCGGTGTAGTACAGAATGCGCTCGGTCGTCGTCGTCTTGCCGGCATCAATGTGAGCCATGATGCCGAAGTTACGATAATCTTCGAGTGCGTATTGGCGGGCCATCTTCAATTCCTCGGCGGTGCGCGATCCGGCACCTTCAGGCGTTTACCAGCGATAATGCGAGAAGGCGCGGTTGGCTTCAGCCATCCTGTGTGTGTCTTCACGCTTCTTCACCGCGTTGCCGCGGTTGTTGGCGGCGTCCATCAGCTCGGCTGACAGGCGATCCACCATTGTCTTGTCGTTACGGCCGCGTGCGGCTGTGATGATCCAACGGATCGCGAGAGCCTGACGACGCTCGGTCCGAACTTCCACCGGCACCTGGTACGTTGCACCGCCGACGCGACGCGAACGAACTTCGATGGCCGGCGCGACATTCTCAAGAGCCTGCTTGAAGACAGGAAGCGGGTCCTGCTTGGTGCGGGTCTCGATGTTGTCGAAAGCGCCGTAAACAATGGCTTCGGCAACTGACTTCATGCCGTCGTACATGATCGAATTCATGAACTTGGCGACGATGATGTCGTGGAACTTGGCGTCCGGAATGACTTGACGCTTCTCAGCGCTATGACGACGTGACATGTGTGTCTCGGCCCCTTACTTCGGACGCTTCGCGCCGTACTTCGAACGGCGTTGCTTACGATCCTTGACGCCCTGGGTATCCAGCACGCCGCGCAAAATGTGATAGCGAACGCCGGGAAGATCCTTGACGCGGCCACCACGGATCATGACGACCGAATGTTCCTGAAGGTTATGCCCTTCACCCGGAATGTATCCGATCACTTCAAAACCGTTGGTCAGACGAACCTTGGCAACCTTACGGAGCGCAGAGTTCGGCTTCTTCGGCGTCGTCGTGTAGACGCGCGTGCACACGCCACGCTTCTGCGGAGATGCTCCGAGATGGCGGGCCTTTTCGCGGTAGGTCTTCGGTTGCCGCGGCTTGCGGATCAACTGACTGATCGTTGGCATCCTTCGCCCTTCTAAAGCGAACTATTGAATCTGAGTGGACAAAGGAGATGGCAAACCACCCATCTAAGTCCGTGACGCGGTTGATCCCACGCACAAACGAAATGCGCCGTCGGCCCAGGGGGCGTTCGGCGCTCGACATGCAGAGGATCACAACACAATGTGTGCGATCGTGCTTCCCGATCCAGTCCCCTGAGGGCCCAGCTTATCTTCCGTCGGTGAGACCAGCAGCGTTTATGTCCCCTAGGTTTCAGGTGTGTCACCCGAAAACGTTGGCACATACGGCCTGCTGAAGTGGGCGGAACCTAAGCCCAGCATTTCCCCTCGTCAACTGTTTTCAAGGCAAGCAGAGCCTAAATATTGGCATTGTTAACGATACCAGAGGGCTTTTTCCGATCCTGCGCGCAAAGGACAGCTGATTCAGGCTGCGGTACTGCAGGAAAACAGGAGAATCGCATTCAGCAACTGGCCATTTCGGCGTGGCAGTGGACCAGCTCGCCCTTCGATTCTCAGAATCGACTGTGTATGGTCAGGACCAAGGCGTAGCTCGCCCATCGTGGTCTCGCCCGCGAGAGCCGCGCTGAGGATCGCCTGAAGCACCTGGTTGCCTTCTGGGGTCGAGGCGACGAGCTGGCGCCCGGACAGAACAAGGCCCTGCCCGAGAAACTTGCGCACCGTCGCGCCTGCATGGAGCACGTTGCCAGCGGCATCAAAGAACACGGCCGCGTGCCCCATCATCTCGAAGGCATCGGCCATGCCCCGGGCTGCGGCGCCTTCCAGCACGGGTGCAAGGATTTCAAGCGGCAGTCCAAGCTCGTGCTCAAGGGACACGCTCTCCCCCTCGGGGCGCGTATCCGCAAGGTGTTGATTAGCGATCGGCTGGTACATCGAAGGCCATCCCTGTGCGACAGGCAGCTGCCGCCTGTTCATTCACGTGACCTTGCCGCAACTCAGATTAATCAGACGTGCATTCGCGCACGCCGCATCAAGTTACGGCCGGTAATTCGTTAACGGCATTGCTCAGCTTCGAACCATCGCAGCGGCAGAATCATGGTGATATCGCGCTCGAAACAAAAAAGGCCGCACCCGAAGGTACGGCCTTTTCTCGCATGGAGCCGCGGCGCTCTGCAGCGCCGGGATTTACTTATTCAGCAGCCGGAACCGGCGGCTGCAATCGAGCCATGTCGGCCTCGCCCTGCGACTGGGTGGCCTTCTGGTCGAGGATCATCTTGTCGCGCATGGCGGCAACACGACGGAGCTTGGCGATGGCCGCACCGGTGCCCGCCGGGATCAGGCGGCCAACGATGACGTTCTCCTTGAGGCCTTCAAGCGTATCGACCTTGCCATTGACGGCCGCCTCGGTGAGGACGCGGGTCGTTTCCTGGAAGGATGCGGCCGAGATGAACGAGCGCGTCTGCAAGCTCGCCTTGGTGATGCCCAGCAGCACCGGCGTGCCAGTGACGGGCTTCTTGCCCTCGCCGAGCAAACGCTCGTTGGTGGCATCCATCTCGGACTTGTCGATCTGCTCGTTGTGCAGGTAGTCGGACTCGCCGGGATCGACGACATCGACCTTCTGCAGCATCTGGCGAACAATCACTTCGATGTGCTTGTCGTTGATGCTCACGCCCTGCAGACGGTAAACTTCCTGGATTTCATTGACGAGGTAAGCAGCAAGCTCCTCCACGCCCTTGATCGCCAGAATGTCGTGCGGTGCCGGGTTGCCGTCGACGATGTAATCGCCCTTCTCCACAACGTCACCGTCCTGAAGATGGATATGCTTGCCCTTGGGGATCAGATACTCGACCGGATCTCCACCTTCCTCATGCGGAAGGATGGTGACACGCTGCTTGTTCTTGTAGTCGCGACCAAACTGCACCGTTCCCGATGTCTCGGCGATGATGGCATGGTCCTTGGGACGACGAGCTTCAAACAGTTCGGCAACACGCGGCAGACCACCGGTGATGTCGCGGGTCTTGGCTGATTCCATCGAGATACGGGCAACGATGTCGCCAGCCTGCACGGTGGAACCCGGATCGACGTTGATGATCGAGTCAACCGGCAGTGCGTAGCGGGCATCACCACCACGCAACAGCTTGGCGATCTTGCCATCTTCGCCCTTGATGAGGATGGACGGCTTGAGGCTCGACGAGCGCTGGTTGAGGCGCCAGTCGATGACCATGCGCTTGGCGATACCGGTCGCTTCATCGACCGATTCCGTCATGCTCTGGCTTTCGACGAGATCCTCGAACGCGATGGTGCCCGGCACTTCCGACAGGATCGGACGTGTGTAGGGGTCCCACTCGGCCAGACGCTGGCCGCGCTTCACCTTGTCACCCTCGTCGATCTTCAGACGCGCGCCGTACTGCACGCGGTGAACCGCGCGCTCGGTGCCATCCGGACCAACGATCACGATGGCGACGTTACGCGCCATCACCATCAAATCGCCCTCGGAGTTGCGGGCGGTATGACGGTTGCGGAACTTCACGATGCCATCGAAGTTCGACTCGATGAAGGACGAGTCAGCGATCTGCGCCGCGCCACCGATATGGAAGGTACGCATGGTCAACTGCGTGCCCGGCTCACCGATCGACTGTGCCGCAATGACGCCGACAGCCTCACCCATGTTGACGGGCGTGCCACGGGCCAGATCGCGACCGTAGCAGCTGCCACAGACGCCGTTCTTGGCTTCGCAGGTCAGCACCGACCGGATCTTCACTTCCTGGATGCCAGCAGCGTTGATCGGATCGATATGCCATTCCTGGATCATCGTGCCCGCAGGAACGATGATGCGACCTTCGAGATCCTTCAGATCCTCAGCCGCGGTGCGGCCCAGAATACGAATGGCCAACGAGGCAACGACCTGACCGGCGTCGACAATCGCCCGCATGCGGATGCCGCCCTGAGAGCCGCAATCCACTTCGGTGATGATCGAATCCTGCGCCACGTCGACGAGGCGGCGTGTCAGATACCCTGAGTTTGCCGTCTTCAACGCCGTGTCGGCCAGACCCTTACGTGCACCGTGGGTCGAGTTGAAGTACTCGAGAACGGTCAGGCCTTCCTTGAAGTTCGAAATGATCGGGCTCTCGATGATCTCGCCTGACGGCTTGGCCATCAGACCGCGCATGGCGGCGAGCTGCTTCATCTGGGCTGGCGACCCACGGGCCCCGGAATGGGACATCATGTAGATGGAGTTGATCGGCTTATCCTTACCGTTCTCGTCCTTCTTCACCGCGGAAATGCGCAGCATCATTTCTTCAGCAAGCTTGTCGGTGCACTTGGCCCAGGCATCAACAACCTTGTTGTACTTCTCGCCCTGCGTGATCAGGCCGTCGTTGTACTGCTGCTCGTATTCCTTGGCGAGCGTGCGTGTCTCTTCGACAATGCGCTCCTTTGTTTCCGGCACGACCATGTCGTCCTTGCCGAAGGAAATGCCTGCCTTGAAAGCCTCACGGAAGCCGAGCGACATGATGCGATCACAGAAGATGACCGTCTCCTTCTGACCGCAGTTGCGGTAGACGGTGTCGATCATGTTCGAGATCTCTTTCTTCGTCATCAGCTTGTTGGCGACGTCGAAAGGAATCTTCACGTGGTCAGGCAGCAGCTTGCCGAGGATCAAACGACCCGGTGTGGTCTCAAAGATCTTCGCAACCCGCTCACCCTTGGCATCATAGGTCCAGGCGCGGCCCTTGATCTTGGTGTGCAGCGTGATGACCTTGGCGGCCAGCGCGTGCTCAATCTCGTTCATGCTGGCGAACATCATGCCCTGGCCGATATCACCATCGCGCATCAACGAGAGGTAATAGAGACCCAGCACGATATCCTGTGACGGCACGATGATCGGCAGACCGTTGGCCGGATGCAGGATGTTGTTCGTCGACATCATCAGGACGCGCGCTTCCAACTGCGCTTCGAGCGACAGCGGAACGTGCACGGCCATCTGATCGCCGTCGAAGTCGGCGTTGAAGGCGGCGCAAACCAGCGGATGCAGCTGAATTGCCTTGCCTTCGATCAGCACGGGCTCGAACGCCTGAATGCCGAGACGATGCAGCGTCGGCGCACGGTTCAGCATGATCGGATGTTCGCGGATCACCTCATCGAGGATATCCCAGACCTCCGGCTTTTCCTTTTCGACCAGCTTCTTCGCCTGTTTCACCGTGGCCGAGAGGCCCTTCGCGTCAAGACGCGAATAGATGAACGGCTTGAACAGCTCGAGCGCCATCTTCTTGGGCAGGCCGCACTGATGCAGCTTCAGCTCGGGGCCCACGACGATAACCGAACGACCCGAGTAATCGACGCGCTTGCCCAGAAGGTTCTGGCGGAAACGGCCTTGCTTGCCCTTCAGCATGTCGGCGAGCGACTTCAGCGG
>CAIZGQ010000292.1 GCA_903932565.1 uncultured Hyphomicrobiales bacterium | reverse complement strand
GTTATCGAAACCATGGAGCGGCATAACGTGGTCCTTGTCTTTGGATTGGTGGTTGCAACCGCAAGCGATCCGAACACTGCACCGCTGGTGCATTTTCGAGGCGGGTTGCTCACCTGATCGCGGCCTACCCTGAACACGCAGAAAATCTCACCCCGCCAAGCTCTTTGATCCGAACAACAGAGCCAATGCGCGCTCGAGTGGCATCGGACATCTCCATCAGAGGACATCGGAAATGCTAGGAAACTGCCCCGTCATCGCTCTCGAAGAACATTATTGGGATGAAGAATTGTCCGGACACTTCATCGGCGCTGAGGGCAAGTCCCCACACATAGCCCTGTTGAAAGATGTCGGTGAGATCCGTTTGCGCGCCATGGATGAAGCTGGCATCGACATGCAGGTTCTCTCCCATGGCGCGCCGGCCGCACAAAAGCTCAGCGCCGATATTTGCGTGGACGTGACGCGTCGCACCAATGAACGTCTGGCGGAGGTTTGTGCGCGGCATCCGACGCGCTTTGCCGGTTTCGCAACGTTGCCAACACCCCAACCGGAGCAGGCCGCCCTTGAGCTGGAGCGCTGCGTCAAGGATTACGGCTTCAAAGGGGCCATGATCCATGGACTGACAAACGGCGAGTTTCATGACGACAGGAAATTCTGGCCGATCTTCGAAGTTGCATCAAAACTTGACGTGCCGATTTATTTCCACCCTGCCGTGCCGCAGGCAGCTGTGATGAAGGCCTATTATGACGATTATGCGCAGGAATTTCCAAGCGTCATCCGGGCTGCATGGGGCTTTACGGTGGAAACAGCGACGCAGGCCATCCGCCTCGTCCTGAGCCGTGTTTTTGAAGAACACAAGGGCTTAAAAATCATCCTCGGCCATTTCGGCGAGACGCTGCCGTTCCTGATGTGGCGAATCAATCAAGCCTTGCAGCGTCCCGGCCATGCGCCTTTGAGTTTCCGTGACACGTTTGGTCGCCATTTCTATGTGACGACAAGCGGCCATTTCTCAACACCAGCTCTGATCTGCACGGTGCTAGAACTCGGGATCGACCGCATCATGTTTTCAGTCGACTATCCCTTCGTCGTGAATCGGGATGGCATGGATTGGATCGATACGCTGCAAATCTCTCCTGATGACAAAGCCAAGCTCTTGGGCGGGAATGCCAAAAAACTCCTTCGACTCTAAGCGAGTTCTTTTATCCATAAATTGGGGACCGCACGCGTTGTCCAGTTGCGCGTCCAGCAAATGGGTTTGCGGCTGCGGCCGCGTTGAGCCACCAAGATTTTTAACGCAAAGGACGCGAATTCTCGGGTCAATTTATCGAGTTTAAAACTTCGCAGAATATTAGCGTTGGATTCTTGCAGAAGAGATCAACGCACAGGCTCACAGGATCATACCAGCTGACCTTCGCTCAGCGGGATATCATGCAGTGTACTCGGCACGAACAAGTCTTCGATCTTGAGGCGTCTGCTTGCCAGCCCTTGTTCATGGATATATTGCAACAACGCGTCGAGAGTTGGACGGTTTTTTGAAATCCCATACGGGAACCAGTCTTTGCCAATGATGGACTGTTCCTCTTCGATCAGGGGCTGCAGCCATGCTGATGTGACCTTGGCAGATCCGCCCTCCATGATCCAGCGGCAGGCATAATCCTTTGCGGCACAAAGGGCCTTGTACATGCTCATCGCAATCCAAGGATCGCGCTCATAAATCTCACGCCGTATCACAACCGTATGCATGATCGGATAGATCTGTGTGCGTTTGTAGAAATCTTTTTCCATCTCAATGTAATTTGGGAATAAACGTTTCACATTCGGCGCGCCTCGCCGAAACGAGAGCGGGTTGTTGGCCGTCATCAAAAAATCCAGCTCGCCGGCTTCAAGCAGGTCACCCAGTTCCGTACCGGGCGGCGCCTGTGAAATTCGAACATCTGGCGGCAGTGGATGTTTCAAACGGTCCGCTCTGCCCTGAACCCATTCAATATCCCGCGCATGTACGCCAAATTCATGCTGGAGCAATCCGCGCATGTAGACGGATGCGGTCTGGCTGTATTCAGGCACGCCGCCGCGCTTACCCTTGAGATCAGCCGGATTTTTAATGCCTTTATCGGTATTGATGAAGAAATAGCCGTGACGGAAAACCCGCGACGGAAAGGCAGGAATGGCGACATAGGGACAGTTGCCTTGCGCCACCAACATCGCATAATTCGCCATCGACATTTCGGACATATCAAATTCGTTGAACTGGAGCATCCGCCAGAAGATCTCGGCGGGCTGCATGGCCAGATACACGAGATCGATTCCGTCCGGGCGGATCGACCCATCGCGCAACGCCATCGTCCGATCAAAAGGCCCACAGGCAAAGGTCAGTCTTAAGTTCGCCATATCGTCTTCCATTCCACATGCAAGGGTGTAGCAGGGTCTGTGCCAGCGTAGACGCATGCGCTGGACCGAAACAGCCCGACTGGCCCGGTCCATTGACTTGAAACGCGCCCTGCGTTCAAGTTACGCGAAGCTTCTAAAACCGAAGCATATTTGGGAACTAAATTTGTATCGCCTCCTCATCATGCGATTGGGAACGGCCATTCCGAGCATCATCGGGGTCGTGATTGTGACATTTCTGATCACGCGCGCCCTGCCTGGTGATCCTGCAGCCTATTTCGCCGGCCCCAATCCCACACTTGAATCCATTGAGGAGATACGCCAACAGCTTGGCCTTGATCGCAGCTGGCTCCTGCAACTTGAATCTTATGCCGCTGACTTGCTTCACGGTCGACTGGGCACGAGCCTGACAACTGGCCAGCCGGTGCTTAGTGAATTGCTGATACGTTTGCCAGCGTCGCTCGAATTAACGTTCTCGGGGCTGCTGGTCGCGATCTCTGCAGCGATCCCGCTTGGAGTGGTTGCAGCAACGAGACCGGGGTCGTGGGTTGATCAAGTGTGCCGCTTTGTCACGACAGTCGGCGTTTGTCTGCCACCCTTCTTCACAGGCCTGCTGCTGATTTACATTTTTTATTATCTTCTGGGATGGTCACCGGCGCCATTTGGACGACTCGATATTTACACGGCAGCACCAGCCACGCACACGGGATTTTATACAATCGACAGTTTGGTTGCAGGAAATATGGAAACATTTCGGGCATCGTTGGCGCAGCTCATCCTTCCAGCCGTCTCGCTTGGTATTTTTTCACTCGCACCGCTCGCACGCATCACCCGCGCCTCGATGATAACCACTCTGTCGAGCGACTTTATACGGACTGCCCGTGCCAGCGGGCTTCCAACACGAAAAATTGTGATCGGCTATGCGTTGCGCAACGCCATCCTTCCCGTCGTCACGACATTGGGAATGGTGTTCTCGTTTTTGTTGGGCGCCAATGTCATGGTTGAAAAGGTTTTTGCATGGCCCGGCGTGGGATCTTATGCCATCGATTCCCTGATCGCATCGGACTATGCGCCCGTTCAGGGATTCGTCCTATTCATGGCCATTCTTTATATCCTGCTCAATCTGGTGATTGATCTCATCTACGGATTACTCGATCCGCGTTTCCGGCTCACCACATGAATGAGACGTTGCGTCAGTTCCGCTATATCGTTGTTGCAAACCCACTAACAGGCTTTGCCTTCATCCTGTCGGCCCTGTTTATCGCCATGGCTGTGTTCGCGCCCGTGATCATGCCACATGACCCGATGGCATCCCACAGCGCCTCAGCCCTTCAGTCGCCTCACGCGCCCTATTATCTTGGCACCGACCAACTGGGGCGTGATATTCTGAGCCGCCTGATCGCCGCAGTACGGCTCGACCTTTCCATTTCCATCTCGGCCGTCGCGCTGGCGTTCGTGGTCGGTGGAACCCTTGGTCTGCTAGCTGGATATTATGGCGGATGGTCCGAACGACTGATCGGCCGGCTCACGGATACATTGATGGCATTTCCGCTGTTCGTTCTGGCAATGGCCATTGTCGCGGCTCTGGGAAACAGCGTTGTCAACATCGTTCTGGCAACCGCCGTGATCAACATTCCCTTGTATGCGCGTCTGGTGCGCGTCGAAACCAACATCCGGCGTGATGCCGGATATGTTGCTGCTGCGAGACTGAGCGGAAATTCTGAGCTTCGCATTCTGTTCACGCAGATTCTGCCGAACCTTCTTCCCATTACGGCTGTTCAAACGTCGCTGACGATGGGTTACGCCATTCTCAACGCCGCTGGCCTGTCCTTTATTGGCCTTGGTGTGCAACCGCCAACGCCGGAGTGGGGCATCATGGTTTCAGAAGGTGCAAGCGAGCTTCTATCGGGACATTGGTGGATCGCTGTGTTTCCGGGCCTCATGCTGCTGATGGCAGTCTTTTGTTTCAACATCCTGGGTGACGGACTGCGTGACCTTCTCGATCCGCGCAGCCGAACCTGAGGCCTCTTACGCCTTGCGGAAAGATCGGTAATCCACCTCGCGGTGAAACCAATAAGTATAGCCGGACACATTCGACCGCATCGCAATATCAAGATATGGCTGAAACAAAGGGATATTCGGGACATCGTCAAACGCTTTCTGAACAAAGCCGACGACATCTGTATCGAAGCTTTTGGCATCCGCCGGAAACCGCGCGTCCTCGATCAGCTTATCCATCTCGGCATTCTTATACGACATGGTGTTGAAGATCGTGTTTTCGCCCGAATAGACGAGATGAAAGAAGTAATCGGGAAAATTGAACCACGCCCCGAAGATATTGACCTGCAGCGGCAACTGCTTCTTCATAAAGGTTGGGCGCCAGTTTGCGCTGGGTACCTTGTCAATTTTGACGCGAATGCCAAGTTTTGCAAATTGCTCCTGGACCAGAATGCAAAGCGGCTCATTCGTGCTTGCTGTTCCAAGGTCGAAGGACAGTGGAACGTCAAACCCGTCCGGATATCCCGCCTCTGTGAGGAGCTTTTTTGCCTTGTCGAGATCGGTCACGTAGTGATGGGCCTGAGGCCAGATTGGTGCGGTCACTTTGGCAGGACCACCGAACAAAGGCTTTCCCCGCTTGAACAGGGCCAGATCAATAATTTCCTTGTAAGGCACGGCATAGGCAATTGCTTGCCGCACCCGCACATCGTCAAAGGGTTTCATTTCGACATTCATGCCGAGATATTGGACCGTATTTTCCATCGGCACGCTATAGATGCGAACGCCGTTGACGGCACCAAGCTCAGCATAATCATTGGCTGGCAAATCATAGGCAACGTCAATATCGCCCTTTTCCAGCAGGGCGCGGCGCGTGGATGCTGATGGAATGACACGCCAGATGACGCGCTTGATCTGCGGCGGTGGACCGCTCTTCCAGTTGGGGTTTGCCGCGAGAATGACCTCCTGTCCCGGCGTCCATTTCTCCAGAAGATAAGCCCCTGAGCCGGCGAGATTGCTTTTGGTCCAGTTCTGGCCCCAGACATCCTGAGGCGTCGAATTTTTCTTCACGAGTTCAGAATTGTAGATGCCCAGCACGCCAACACCGAGATAGATCGGGCTGAGCTTATCTTTTTTGATGAAATCAAACCGGACGGTCCTGTCGTCAACGACCACACACTGGTTTGCATCGGTCAACGATGCCGCCTTCAGCGTTGCCGTTGGATAGCCGCCGACGCCAAGTGCCCGCTCAAATGTGTATTTGACGTCCTTCGCGGTGACCGGCGAGCCATCGTGAAAATTCATATCCTTGCGAAGCTTCATCGTCATGGACATGTCACGCAGGTCGATGTCCTCGGCCGCCTCAGGCTTCAACTTGCTATAGTCATAATAGCCGTCGCCGGACGCGTCGCGCTTCACCTCAAAGCTCACCAGACGATCATAGGTGTTCCAGACAATGCCGGTCGCACTTCGGTTGGCGCCGATCGCCTGTCCGTCCAGCGCGTTGGGACCTGCCTCGGAGGCCACGATGAGTGTCTGTGACCTTGATTGCGCCGATGCGGAGCCAACGAATTTCGGTGTCATGCCCGCGGCAACAGCCGAGGCAGATAGTGTTTTCAGAAAATCTCGTCTTTGCATGTATCCCCCAAAATCATGAGTTTACGCGTTTAGATTTTCCCGCAGGGTGCGTCCTGCGTATGTCTTTTTGCTCAACCCGCGCCGCTGAAGTTCTGGAACGACAAACTCGACGAAGTCCCGGATATTGTCCATCGCCGAGAACCCCCGCCCCAGGATAAAACCACCATTGGCGCCCGTGCCCTCATGCAATTCCTCAAGCCGATCAACGATCTGTTTTGGCGTGCCGCTCGCCACAAGAATGCGATCGACAAGAAAGCGGCTGCCGAACTCAGCTACACTTTGCTTGGGATCGACTGTTTTCAAAAGCTCCTCAAATGTGCCGAGATTGCCGTTCTGGGATGCGACCTCATCTGCAAAATCGGCCAGCGTCATGTGCGGGCGCGCCTTCGAGAAATCGACACCAAATTGCGCTGACATTTCGACGAGCCCAGCCTCCGGCGGGATCGCGTCGAGATAGGCCTGCTCCTTCGCCCGCGCTTCGCTCTCGGATTGGGCAACCTGCACGCGCACCGACCAGAGTATCCCGACATCACGGACGCTGCGACCAAATCCCTGAAGCTTTTCATCCAGTGCGCGCCGATGCTGTTGCATGCTTGGCAAGGTCCGGCGCGTGCTGAATTGCAGTTCTGCAAATGACGCAGCCAGATTGAGCCCCGGTCCAGACAGGCCCGCCTGGATAATGACGGGCCTGCGCTGCGGCGATGGCAGCGCTGGCAATGGCCCTCGCACGTTAAAATACCGTCCGCGGTGATCGATCCTGTGAACCTTTGAAGGATCGCCATAGATCCCCTTCTCGCGATCCAGAACCAGCACATCGGGCTCGACACTATCCCACAAGTCGCAGGCAACTTTCAGGAACTCTTGTGCGCGATCATACCGCTCGTCATGATCCATCATCACGTCGAAGCCATAATTAGCCGCCTCGTTCTTATAGGCGGACGTGACGGCGTTCCACGCAATACGCCCACCCGTGACATGGTCCAGCGCATTGAAGACACGCGCAGCATGAAACGGATGGTGATAGGTCGTCGACAGCGTCATCGCAAAACCGATATGTGAGGTCACGCGCGCCAGCAGCGGTATCATTGGTGTCATGTCATGGCGCGGCCATTTCGCGCCGTATTGCACCACTGCCTCATGAGTGCCGCCAAAATCCTCCGACGTGCCACCGGTATCGCCAAAAAACAGCATGTCCATCACGCCACGTTCGGCCAGCCGGGCGACATCCTCGTAGAATTCCGAAGTGCCGTAATAGGGATAACCGATCCATGAGCCTGGCATGCGCCAGAGATAATCGGTGTGCAGGAACGACAGATCAGCCGCGAGGTGGATGTTTCGGGATTGCGCCATATCTTGATCCATTTCCTCCAGCTTGGTCACACATTGGCCGTTGCGACCACGCGTCTCAAATCTGCCACCAGTGCGGCGAACGACGGATCAGCGAGCAATTCGGGAGATCGAGGTCGAGCAAAGTCCACCGCCTGCTCATAAATCGTTCGCCCCGGTCTGCCGCTCATCACATAGACCCGGTCAGCCAGAAATAGGGCTTCCTGGAGATCATGCGTCACCAGCATGCCGGTAAACTTCTGCGCCATCCATATGGTCTGCATCGCCAGCCAGAGCCCCTCGCGGGTAAAGGTGTCCAGCGCACCGAACGGCTCATCAAGAAGCAAAAGTTCCGGCATGTGGACGATCGCCCTGCACAGGTTCACCCGCTGCTGCATGCCGCCCGACAATTGCCAGGGAAATTTGTTCTCAAATCCCTGAAGGCCGACCGAACCCAGCAAATCCAACGCACGGCTTTTCCGCCACGCCTTGTCATGCTTCAGCCGGCCATCGCGGCCATCAATGATTTCAAGCGGCAACGTCACATTGCCGAGCGCCGTTCGCCAAGGCATCAGCAATGGGTTCTGGAACGCCATGCCGACCCCATCAATAGGATCATCAACAGCCACGCCCCGAACGCGCACAGACCCGGTCGTCGCCCGGGTCAATCCGCTGACAAGCTTCATCAGCGTCGACTTTCCGCAGCCAGAGGGCCCCACCACGGCGACAAATTCACCCTGTGCAATCTGCATATCCAGCCGCTCAACTGCGAGCGTGTGATCAGCACCATGCCCATACACGAGGCTGACCTGCTGCAAATCGATGAAGGGTTTGATAGGCAAAGGCGGCGCAATCGAGACATCCGCCGCCGAACCTCGCTCGACAGAATGAAGACACGAGGATGCGAACTGACGGTCAGACATGCAATGTTTTTGGCAAGCTTCATGCCACATATAGCTGCTGCGACACGCCACCAACGCGCCCACGAAGCAGACAATCCACTGCCGCAATCAACAGTTTATCGATTTTCCGGACCTCTGAAAGCGCAGCCATTACCGGCACGAAGTCTGCAAAGCCGGTTTT
>CAIZGQ010000291.1 GCA_903932565.1 uncultured Hyphomicrobiales bacterium | reverse complement strand
GCGATAGCAAAGAGCGTGTTGGCGTCCACCTTCCCGGGTTGCCCGAGTTCCCTGACACCGTAGCCCTTGGAAAAGACGAGCTTTCCATCTTTTACGACACCGACCGCGATTCCCGGCACATGGAATGCCGCCATGGTGTCCTCCACCAGCCGATCGATGTTCAGATCCTTGACCGGATCAGAAACTGCGTAAGCGGCGGAATGGGTCAACGTCAAGATGCACGCGAAAAACAGTTGCAGCGGGCGGAGATTTTTCATGGACAGTGGACCTTGAAAATGCAACGTTGGCACGAAAATGAGAGTACGCACCGCCGCCGATATACGGATCAGCGCAAGTCTGCAGCAGGCTAGCAGACGATTTCTTCGCATGTAAAGATGCAAGTATTGATCCGTCTGCGGCACGGATGCAGGATGTGAAATTACCGACAACGCGGTATGTTACGAACTTGAAAAATACCGGCAAATCTAAATAAGCCGTTGAGAGTGAACTGCACGTCACCTCCTAGAACAGGCTTTTCAGTCCAAATACAGAGGGACATATTGACCGCAGTTCCTCAATATGCAAGGCTTCGAGAGTTATGCATGAAGCGCGCCATTTCAGCTAAGGTGCGCCGCCACTCTGCGATAGACGGCATAGATCAACGAAGCACATCGGCCGTAAAAATTAGCTGCCAGAAAGAATTTTGGGATTATTTATGTCCAGCTGTTTTTTGCGTGCTGCGGTCAGATTTTCAATATTGTTTTTTTGTGCATTCTCCTCTGCGCAAACGCCACCTGCTGCGACAACCGCGCCCACCAAAGCAGCATCACCCGCAGCGCCGCTTGTCGACTACCAGGAAGTGATGATCCCCATGCGCGACGGAATCCGCCTTCAGACGGTCATCATGCGTACGCCTGGATTTTCGGGGCCCCTGCCGATATTGCTTGAACGAACACCATACGGCGTTCCGCCCAAGGTGCCGGAGAAAATGCCGCCGGAGATCCAACAACTTGCCGCCGATGGCTACATTTTCGTTTACCAGAACCTGCGTGGCCGATTCAAATCCGACGGCGCATTTACTGTCGCCAACGATTTGCGAACAGAGTCTGGCAAGGGCACGATCGAGACGCGCGATGCGTGGGACACGATCGATTGGCTGGTCAAGAACGTTCCTAACAATAACAACCGCGTCGGCATCTACGGTGTTTCTTATGAGGGCTACACCGCTGGCGCGACGTTGCTGGAACCCCACCCGGCATTGCGGGCGGTAAGCGAGCAGGCAGCACCGACCGACGAATGGATGAACGACGATTTTCACCACTATGGGGCATTTCGCCTGAGTTATGCGTTTGAATACTCCATCCTGGAGGAGATGGACAAGACCGCCAACACACATTTTGAATTTAACAAGTGGGATACCTACCAGTGGTACTTGGACCTCGGTCCGATCTCAAACGTGAACGAGCGTTTCCTGCATGGAAAGGTTCCCTATTGGAACGAGGCGATTGAACACCCCGATTACGACGCTCACTGGAAATCGCAAGCCTGGGCTCACGACCTGCATCGCTCATCCGTTCCAAACCTGAACGTCGCGGGCTTTTGGGATCAGGAAGATCCGTGGGGGCCTTGGGACATCTTCCGCCATGAGGCGGAAAGCGACCCCGACCACACCAACCTCATCGTTGCCGGACCGTGGTGTCACGGCTGCTGGTGGATGGAGAAGGAAGACAGACTCGGTCCATTGGCGCTCGGACACGACACCGCACTGGAATTCCGGCAAAACATCGAGGCACCCTTTTTCGCCTTTTGGCTGCACGACCGGGGCGACAAGCCCAACTGGCGGGTTACCACCTTCCAGACCGGCAGCAATACCTGGCATTCCTACGCCGACTGGCCGCCCCAAAACGCGGTCCCGACGAAGCTGTACTTTCACTCGGACGGATCGCTGACCTTCAATGCGCCGGGATCGACCGAAAAGGGTTCGTTTCGCAGCTATGAATCGGACCCGGCGAGTCCTGTGCCCTATCGTCCGCGTCCGATTTCACCTACCTATCCCAACGGCGACTGGTGGCGGTGGGAATCGGGCGACCAGCGCTTTGTCGATAACCGGCCGGACGTCTTGACCTATGTCAGCCAACCCCTCGACCATGACGTGGTTGTAACCGGAGACGTCGAAGCGGTGCTCTACGCGTCGACGTCCGGGACCGACAGCGACTTCATCGTCAAGCTGATCGACGTCATGCCCGAAGATGTGGACAAGGTGGACTGGTACACAGATGCCGACTCGAAAGGCCCGGAACCGGGCGATTACATGAAGAAAGCCAACGGCTATGAACTGCCTATCGCGATGGAAGTGCGGCGCGGCCGATACCTCGAGAGTTACGAACATCCCAAGGCTTTGCGGCCCAACACCCCGGTTCGCTGGCAATTTCCATTGCGGCCACGCGATCATGCGTTCTTGAAGTCGCACCGGATCATGGTGCAGGTTCAATCGACCTGGTTCCCGCTGATTGACCGTAATCCCCAAGCCTTTGTGCCGAACATCTACAAGGCCAAGGCGAGCGATTTCAGGGCAGCGACACAAAAGGTATATGCCACGCCCGATCGTTCTTCCTATGTCGTTTTGCCTATCGTCCAATAGCGGCAAGGGATAGTGTCATTTACCCAGCTACAGCAAAATTCCGGGGATCGCGTTTCAAAGGGCTGACCAGGCATTTCCGCAGACAGTGGAATTGAAAAGCCTTGCGGCGTTGGCGTTGCGCACACGGTGAAGGGTCATCCAACCCGAACACTTTTCCCTTGTGCTTCCTGACGGTCGTGGGCAATATTGCGTAGCGGGCGTCCACACCGGTCAAAAACAGTTAACCAGTAAGGTTCGGGGGCGCTTTAAGTCAGCCGGGGGTCTCATTCGGATGGAACAGATACAGTCGGTGCCCGAGGAACTCGTTCCGGCGGCCACCAATCTCTCGTTGTCCACTAGACAAATTCCTCGTCACACCGCTCTGGTTCGCGCCACGCATTGGATCACTGCTCTGTCTTTTCTGGCGTTGCTTCTGAGCGGGATCGAGATTTTGATATCCCATCCGCGTTTTTATTGGGGCGAGAACGGGAACGTCTTGACGCCCGCTTTGTTCCAACTGCCGATTCCGTCCTCAAGGCCGT
>CAIZGQ010000290.1 GCA_903932565.1 uncultured Hyphomicrobiales bacterium | reverse complement strand
CGCCCAATCCGGCTATCGCAACCTTCAACGACTTCCCCACGCCGTCGCCCGTATGTTCCGCCATGTGTATCTGCCTTGGTCAACATGCAAACATTTCGAGCCTTCGATTCTTGATCAGGCCCGAAACTTAACTGGACATACGAATAGGTCTGAGGCCATGCGGGCGTCAACGCCGCAGCTTGCCGGATGAACCGTGTCACGGGCACGAGCGCTATGAATTTGAACCGCTGAATCCGCATTTTAATATCTGCCTTCTTGCTCAGGGCGGTTTGAAAGATATTTAAGCAGGACGTGCATGATTTCAGGGCGATGGACGAACGCTGTTTTCGAAAATATGTCTTTAACAACATGCGCGCATAGTTATTATTAGAGATACTAATACCAATGGAGATGGCTCAAGGGCTGCTTCCATCATGCCCTGACCAGTGGCATGGCGCGATCGATCGCTCTTGCCGAAGGTTCATGCCAGCAGGAGCATCGTATGAGGCCTTCACAGCAGCCTTTCAAGAAATGTCTGCTTTTGCAGGCGAACTTGCGTTTTCTTCCAGCTTTGTGTCTGGGGCTTCTGACAGGCGTCAGCTCCACCAATGCGGCGGACAGTGTCGAGCAGTTTTATCGGGGCAAGAAGATCAATCTGGTGATCGGGTCATCGGTCGGCGGCGGCTATGACCTCTACGCCCGCCTGATCGGCAAGCATTTTTCCAAGCACATGCCCGGTTCGCCAACCGTCGTCATCTCGAACATGGCTGGTGCCGGCAGCAATGTTGCTGCCGCTTTTCTTGCCGTCACTGCGCCAAAAGACGGCACATATATCGCTGCGTTGTACATGGGTGCCGTTGTCGAGCCGTTGTTCTACGGCAAGAAGCGGAGCACCCATGATCCGGCAGAATTCAATTATATCGGCAATGCGAACACCGACCATGACATTTGCGCGGTGTCGAACAAGGCGCCAATTGCAGCCATGTCCGACACCCTGAAGAAGGAACTGGTCATCGGGGCGAGCGCACCCGGGGGCGCGACATATGATTTTCCAGCCTTCGAAAAGGAACTTCTTGGTGCCAAGCTCAAGATTGTGAGTGGCTATCCGGGGTCGCGCGAGGTGGGTCTTGCGCTCGACAACGGTGAAGTACAGGGCATCTGCGGGCAATCGTGGGGCGGCGTTGCCGCACAATATGAACCCCTGATAAAATCCGGTGCGGTTCGCATTCTGGCGCAGGAATCAAACACCGGGCATCCTTATCTCAACGCCATGAAGATCCCCTTGATGAAAGAACTCGCATCCAATGACTTTCAGCGAAAGGTGCTTGAAGTCTTTTATGCGCAGACCAGCTTTTCAAGGCCTTATGCCGTTGCCAAGGAAGTACCGCCTGAGCGGGTTGCAGCCCTGCGAAAAGCCTTCATGGACACCATGAAGGACCCGGACTTCATCAAGGATGCGCAGCAAGCCCAACTCGATATTGAAGCCACGTCCGGCGACGAGCTTCAGGCCAAGCTGAAAGAGCTCTATGCGACGCCAGATGATATCGTGAAGGCGATCCGCAAGGTCTACGCCAAGGACTGAGCCACGCCATCATTATAAAAACTTATCAGTAACGTTAGATTGCCTTTGTCGTGAATGCGCAGGCACCCAACCAAGTCGACCAGTGCTAAAAGTCCTATTCGACCCGCATCGGGCAGGTTCCATCTTACGCTCATATTCCCAAGGAGAGATTGCATGTCGAAGATTAGACACATCGCGTTGATTGTCAGCGATCCTGAAAAGTCCGCTACCTTTTATGAAACAGCCTTCGGAATGACGCGTGTCGGCATCGGGCGGCGCGGCGTCTATATCACGGACGGAACACTGAACCTCGCGCTCCTGCGCCAGCAGGGTGAAGAGCGCATTGGTGTGTATCACTTTGGCGTCTGGGTTGATGACCTCGATGAAGCAGAAGAATCGATCAAGAATGCGGGCGGCACCTATCTCGCCGGTCGTCCGGATGCAAGCCTCACAACCCGCCACGCGGATGCGCCCAATTCCTATTACGAAAGCAAGTTTCGCGATCCAGACGGGATTGTTTTCGATGTAACGCACACCGGGTGGGCTGGCGCCGTAAAATAAGGGTCGAACCATGTTATCGAAAACCGATTCAACCCGCGTCATCATTATTGGTGCGGGACCGGTGGGACTTTGCCTTGCCCTGAGGCTGGCGCAGTTCGATATTCCAACGACGATCTTTGAATCCCTCTCGCGGGACAACTTCCTCAACCAAGTGCCGAGGGCTGGAACAAACCATCCTGCCACGCTGGAGATGTATGACCAGATTGGACTCTATGAGAAGTTAGAGCCCCGGGGATACCGCGCGCCGCTCTTTCATTACTGGGATCGCAGCGGCCCTACTATGATTGCCGAATTTGATCATGCGCTTCTTAAGGAGGACACGAAATTTCCCTTTGTTTTGCAATGTGAACGCATCAAGATTGTGGAGGTCGCCCTCGAGATGGCATTGGCCAATCCGCATTGCACTGTCCTCATGGACACAACCTTTACAGGCTTCACACAGACAAGCGATGGTGTGATGGCATGCGGCCAGACGGGTGACGGAGATCACGTTGAAGCGCACGGGACCTACGTCGTCAGTGCCGAAGGCGCACGCAGCCTGATCCGCAAGGAACTCGACATCGAATTTGAAGGCTTCACATATCCCGACCGCACCCTCAACATCGAAGTCGTCT
>CAIZGQ010000289.1 GCA_903932565.1 uncultured Hyphomicrobiales bacterium | reverse complement strand
CGCCCGCGAAGGAAGGTCCTCTTCTCGTGCGCCCGCTGGGGGTTGATGCGACAGCGCTCGAGCGGGCAGCCGCCAGCGTCGCCTTTGGGCGCGATCTTGTGAACACGCCCGCCAACGACATGGGGCCGGAGGCACTGGAGGCTGCGGCCGTGGCGCTCGCCACGCAGCACGGCGCTGCGATCCGCGTTATCCGTGGCGACGAGCTGCTAGAGCAAAACTTTCCGCTCATTCACGCCGTGGGGCGTGCGGCGGCCCAAGCGCCACGGCTCGTGGATTTCACCTTTGGCAAGCCCGATGCGCCCAAGGTGACGCTGGTGGGCAAAGGGGTTTGCTATGACACCGGCGGTCTCGACATCAAGCCGTCGAGCGCGATGGCCCTGATGAAGAAAGACATGGCCGGTGCCGCGACTGCTTTGGCGATTGCGCGCATGATCATGGAGGCACGCCTGCCGGTGCGCTTGCGCGTGCTGCTGCCGATTGTCGAGAACTCAATCTCAGCGGCGTCGTTTCGGACGGGTGACGTGTATCCAAGCCGCAAGGGCATTCAGGTTGAAATCGGGAACACGGATGCCGAGGGGCGGTTGATTTTGGCCGATGCGCTGGCGCTGGCTGATGAAGAAGCACCCGATCTGATGTTCGATTTTGCCACGCTGACCGGGGCAGCGCGCGTGGCGCTCGGCCCCGATTTGCCGCCGTTCTACACGATGGACGACGCGCTCGCCGAGGAGATCAGCGCGACGGGTCGCCACCAGCATGATCCCGTCTGGCGCATGCCGCTCTGGGACCCCTACGACAGCACGCTTGATGGGAAAACCGGCACGCTCAACAACACATCAAGCGGGCCGTTTGCTGGCTCCATCACGGCTGCACTGTTCCTGCGCCGGTTTGTCGAGCACACGACCGCGTGGACGCATTTTGATATCTATGGGTGGACGCCGAGCGCCAAACCGGGACGACCCGAAGGTGGCGACACGCAAACAGCACGGCTTGTTTACAGCCTGATCGAGCAGCGCTACCGGGATTGAAATCAGCCCTTTGCGGCGCGGACCATTTCGATAATGCCGGAGAAATCCATGTCCGCGTGGCCCTGCGCGTTGAAGCTGGCATAAAGCGCGGTCGCCAGTTCGCCGAGCTTTGTGCTGGCGCCTGCTGCCTTGGCTGCGTCCTGCGACAGCTTCAAATCTTTCAGCATGAGGGCAGCGGCAAAGCCCGGCTTGTAGCCATGGTTGGCGGGCGAGGCAGGCACAGGCCCCGGCACGGGGCAATAGCTTGTCAGCGACCAGGATTGGCCGGATGAGGTTGAAGCCACATCGAAGAGTGCCTGATGTGAAAGCCCGAGCTTTTCGCCCAATGCAAAGGCTTCAGCCGTTGCAATCATGCTGATGCCCAGGATCATGTTGTTGCAAATCTTCGCCGCTTGACCCGATCCCGCCCCGCCGCAATGGACAATCCGCTTGCCCATTTTCTGCAGAATGGGTGACGCTGCAGCAAAGGCATCGTCGGCACCGCCGCACATAAACGTCAGTGTGCCAGCGCTCGCCCCGCCGACCCCGCCCGAGACCGGTGCGTCTACCGACAAAAGCCCCGCAGCGGCGGCCATTTTGTGGGCCGCGCGGGCACTCTCGACATCGATGGTGGACGAATCAATCAGCACGCTGCCCGTTTTGGCGTGGGGGATGATGTCGCCCCACACGGACAGCACATGCTTGCCGGCTGGCAACATGGTGATGATGACGTCTGCGTTGGCAGTGGCCTCTTGAACATCAGATGCAAAGACCAGCCCTGCTTGCTCCGCCACCTGCCGCGCCTGTGGCGACAGATCAAACCCCGTGACCGCATGGCCCGCGTTCACAAGGTTTGCGGCCATGGGTCCGCCCATGTTGCCAAGGCCGATGAATGCGATCTGAGTCATGTGTCTCTCCGAAACTTTGTATTGGGGACGGCCGATCAGCGCCCGATGAGGCTGCGCGCCACGATCAGCCGCATGATCTCGTTGGTGCCTTCCAGGATTTGATGCACGCGCAAATCGCGGACGATTTTCTCAAGGCCGTAATCGGCGAGATAGCCATAACCGCCGTGCAATTGCAGGGCGTTGTTGGCAACGTCAAACCCGGCATCGGTCACAAAGCGCTTGGCCATGGCGCATAGGTTTGTGGCGTCCTTGGTCTTGGCGTCGAGGGCAGCTGCGGCGCGCCATAAAAACGTGCGGGCGACTTCCAGCTCGGTTGCCATGTCAGCGATGCGAAACTGCAGCGCCTGAAACTGGTCAAGCGATTTTCCAAAGGCGCGACGCTCGCGCATGTAGGCCAGCGATTTATCAAGCGCGCTTTGTGCGCCGCCCAGCGAGCAGGCCGCGATGTTGAGCCGCCCGCCATCGAGCCCGGCCATGGCTATCTTGAAGCCCTGACCTTCTGCGCCAAGGCGATTGCCAACGGGTATGCGGCAATCCTCGAAGATGACGGCGCGCGTGGGTTGCGCGTTCCAGCCCATCTTGCGCTCGTTGGCACCCACCGAGAGGCCCTGGGTGCCGCCCTCGACAATGAAGGTCGAAATCCCGCCCGGCCCCTCTTCGCCGCTGCGCGCCATCACCACGTAAAATTCGTGCGGGT
>CAIZGQ010000288.1 GCA_903932565.1 uncultured Hyphomicrobiales bacterium | reverse complement strand
CACTTGGTCGCGTCTGCCAGAAGGATGTCGGTCCGGCGCGCGTCTATCAAAGCATCTGCAAAGCCGACCATTATGACCCTCTGAGTCCGCGCCAGTTTCGGGCCGGACCTTGGCAAACGGTATGCTACTCCGCAATGCCGACAATGTTTGGGCGAGCTCAAATATCCCGATTGTCCAAAAGCGCTTTGCGCGTCTGATGGATTCGGCCCCGGGACGCAGCGTCGGGGCCCGTAATGCCTTGACGCGCGAGCAGGCCATGACTATACACCGCGATCACCAATCCAGCGGTCTGCCGCGTGGACAGGCAATTGCCTATCTTCGTTGTGTCGCATCTGCCATCTCGGCACCTGCTTCGGCTGTCCGCAAGTCACCATCCGCGCTGCGCCCCGGCTGATCCGGCGGCCCGCCTGAAAGGACTACCATGTCGCGCCGTTGCGAACTGACCGGCAAGGCCGTGCTCTCCGGGAATGTCGTCAGCCATTCCAATCGCAAGAGCCGCACCCGGTTCCTTCCGAACCTCCACAACGTGACCCTTATCTCGGACACGCTGCAGCGCTCGTTCAAGCTGCGCGTCGCCGCTGCTGCGCTTCGCTCGGTTGAGCATCGCGGCGGTCTCGACGCCTTCCTGATGAAGGCGCATGACGATGAGTTGTCGCAGAATGTTCGCGTCCTGAAGCGCGAAATTCTGAAGAAGCAGGGCGAGACGGCTGCGGCCTGATCTCTCGACCCGTTCGAGTTCAAAAAGGCACCCGTTGGGGTGCCTTTTTTGTTGGTGCAATCGCTAACCAGCGCGCTGAACGCGAGGTGCGTGGGCGCGAGCCAGCCCTCGCGGCATATTTGGCATGGCTCGTGGCGGAGATAGCGGCGGAGTTAGCGGCCGCAATAGACATTGCACCATCACTTGCAGGAAGAGGAGAAACAGCCCCTTCGTTGCAATGGAGTTGGCCGTCGAGGCGATGAGCCAGAAGCCGACCAAGAGCGGAATCGTGCCCCACCGGCTGACGCGCAGCAAGGCCGCCGAATAGATTCCGCAGCCGATCCAGAGCGGGATCGCACCCAGAAAGCCGTAGAGCAGCAAGCTGCCAATCCAAAAACTTTCAATGCCGTACTCGGTGCCTTCCAGAAGCGTGAGGCGTCGAAGATTAAGCTGGTCCGGTCCAAACATCAGTTCGGTCCAGGTCACCTGGCTGACGAGATTTGGCAGCACGAGCCGGGCGCGCGTACTGCCCACGTCGTCGAGCGAGCGCGCAATCAGCGGATCGAAAAGTCCCGCAAAGTACAATGCGGCCATGGCACCAATGAGCACTGGCACGCCGATCAGGAACACAAGGATCTGCGCCCGTGTGAGGGGCACAAACAAAAGCCGCAGCGCCTGCACAGCTGAGATCACCACAAGCAAGGCCATGGTGACGCCGAGCGCTGAACGGCCCCCGAACACACCGAGTGCCACGATCTGCAAAAGAATGGCGGGCACGCGCAGCAACGCTGGCAGGTCGCGTGCACCGCCCGACGCACAGGCAATCACATAAAGGCCTGTGATCATCGCGTTTGACAGCGGATGGCCCAAGAGTGCTGACGCGCGAAAGTCCGGCAAGGCATAAAGATCACCAACAAATCCGTAGCCCAGAAGCCGCTCGACGATCGCAATGCAGCCATTTAACGCCAGAAGTGCGTGCACCAGCATGGCAAGATTTCGTTTTGTGGTCTCCGCCTGACCGGCCACGAGCACGAAGGCAAACATCGGGACAACGAACGTCTCAAGCATCGGCGTGACAGGCGTATGCACGAAGATCGCAGCCCACGCCGTTGTGAACAGGAACAGCGAAAGGGCCGCAGCAATCAGCGGGTCGCGGCCGAAGACTTCAAAATAACGGATCGGGTTGCCAGCCCGCATCGCCGCAATCACTAGCAGAAGGGACAGGATCCATGTGGCGGGGTGAAAGTGGGTGATGACCGAACCGGTGTCGCCCTTGTAATCATATCCGACGATCTGCAGCAGATCGCCCGAGATCATAAAAAACGTGATGACGGTCAGATAGAGCAGGAAAATCTCCAGCGAAGACGGTTGTTTTTGCAAAACAACGCGGCCACCGCCGTCTCCTTCACGTGCAAATTTTGGTCGGGAAAAGGCCGCGCCCGTTTCTCTTGCATATGCGCCAGCGATCAAGGCCATGGCGAATTGATCCTAGGCTGCTTTGGTTTCGACCGGCGATCCCACGTAACCCGCAATGATCTGCGGATCGATGTCGAGACGTGCTGCCGGGTCTTCGCGGCGCAGATATGCGCGATCCGACGGGCCTGCGACCACCAGCACAATGTCGACCGATCCGGCAAGTTCAACGACATCGTCGTTGGACATGATCCCACCGTCAAAAATGATCAGGCGAGCGTGCGATGGCATGATGGCAGCATCGGGCTTGATCGCCTGATTTTGCAATTGACGCACAACGCGGTCTTCATCCTCAAGAATTGGCACGATGCAAAGCTCGGCGAGGTCTTGGTCGTTGAGCATGTAGCCAACGCGTGGGCTCTCTGCCATGCCCACCAGCCCGGCGCGCGCACTTGCTGGCAGCAAGCTTCCCAAAATCGGTGTCTCCGTGTTGCTTTCAACGAGCAACGTGGAAATGCCAAGCCGCGCCGCGTGCCGCGCCAAGCTGTAGGACAACATGGTCTTGCCAGTGCCAGTCCCAAACGATGTGATGAGAACTTTTACGGCGGTCGCAGCCAGGCCGGCGAGTGGAAGCGATTCAAAAAGCTCCTCTGCCACCGTCAGATATTCAGGACTTGGCAGATAAAGTGGTGACGTGTCATCGTGCTCGACAGCCAACGCGTGGAGCCGCCCGCTGGGCCGAGTGCGACGCAGCTGTGGTGTCGCGGAGGACGCCCGCATACCCGTAATCAAGGGCAAATCAACCAGGACAGGCAGGCCTGAACCGACCGCAGTCGCAGTGTGGCCTTGAGCCGAAAACTCAGCGGCTGGCATGACAGGTGCATTGGGATAGGCGGCAGCATTGCGCCGCGCCAACCCCGTAAGCATCATAGGCGGGCCAACAGCGCCAGAGGCATATGCGAGGCCTGAATTGGGGCCACGCGCTGGCATTGAGATGTAATCTTTTAGCAGCGCTGCGATGATCCCGACAAACAGACCCATGAAAAGTCCAACAGCCAAGGCCGGACCTTTGCGTGGCAACGCAGCAAAAAGCGGCAACGCGGCATGCTGGATGATGCGCGCCACCACGGGGCTCGGACCATTTGAGTTAATCTCGCGCACCCGCAGATAACGCTCATAGGCCAGCCGTGTTGTCTCGGCATCGCGCTCGAGGCTGCGCAATTGCAGCATGACATTGGAACGCTGATCCACGGTTTGGCGCAGCGCGTCCACACGGCGCGAATTGTCGGCTTCGCTATCCCGCGCGACCTGATATTCGTTGGCTGCGCCCACGCCAATGCGAGCGACTTCTTCGTTGATCAATTGCCGCGCATCGCGCAATTGGCTTTCCACCTCGGCCAAGGCGGGGTGCCGTTCACCCAGCGTGGTGCGGAGATTTGCCTGCTGGCGCATGAGATCCGCGTATTGCCCGCGCAGACGTTCCAGCGAGGGCGAACGCAGCGCGTCGCCCACCGCGTCTGTGGGACGCCCGGCCTTCATCATGCGCTGGATTTGTTCGTAACGGCTCTTGGCCTCGCCTGTTCGCTCGCGGGCGCGCGTCAGATCGTCAACGGCATTGGCCAGTTGCTGCTCGGTGATGTTGCGGCCGTTGGCGTCTGACAAGCCATTTTGCAACTTGAAATCCGAAACGCGGCGGCTGGTCTCGTCCACACGATCGCGCAAATCCGACAGCTTCTGGGCGACAATGCCCATGTCCTGCCCGACAAGTTCCTCACGCGACGCTGCGAGATCTTCAACATAGGCTTTGGCCACAGCATCCGCGAGCGTCTTCGCCCGCTCAGGGCTGCTCGCATAAAGGTCGATCTCGACCACATAGCTGCGCTCAGAGCGCCGCAACACAAGTGCGGCGGTCAGCGCGTCGAGTGTGCGTTGCTGACGCACAGCCTGCGCAGCGGGATCTGCAGGTGCATCATTGCCAAACAGGCTGGCCAGAAGGCCGGGTTTTGGCGTGCCAAATTCGGAATCTTCGAGCAGTCGCTCTGACGCGATCACCCGACGCAGTACGGACGGCGACGCCATCACGCGCATTTGCGTCTCAATGAGGCCGATATCTGGAATAAGCCCGCTTGGCACAGTCTCGGGATCGCTGGGCGAGGCGCGACCCCGCACATCAATGATAACTGCGGAAGTCGCTTTGAAAGCTTTCGGCGTGATGAGGATATAGCCAACAGCCACAGCCAGAAAGAGCGCTGTAATCGCAAGGATAAGTCCGCGATTGCCTTTCAGGATTTGAATGATCTCAGCCGTTTCTGCGCGTGTGGTCGCTGACGCATAGGCCATTTCCGCCGATGCTGGTCTGCGACCCTGGGCCTGACGCTGCCCTGCGGCTAACGATGAATCTGCGGTGGGATGAAGAATATTTGCCAATGGATCACGACACTCGCAGAGGGCGCCACCCGGTCAAAACAAACCTGCTGGGCATGATAATTATTGCGGCTAATTCTTATTTGATAATGGTTACCAAATTCTTCACCTGCCATCGGTTGAAGCTTTCGCTCGGAGCTGAATAAAAAACTGGCGCATGCGTTTACCATGGTGTGCGTGTTTCGCCCGGACATTCATGTTTCAAAAATTATATCGAGGTATTTTGGATTATTGATCAGTCTCAATCGAGTCAGCGATGCCGCTTTACCCGGGCCCTGCCCCAAGCCTGCAACAACCCCTCAACCGGGCTGTGCTTTTGGCCGCGCGTGAAACGACGGATGACCTGTGTCTGCACGAGCCCTTTGCACAAGCGGATGAGGCCTTGCTGGTGCCGCGCTATCGCGCCGAAATTGCAAACGATTATGCGCTCGTTGCGGACCGCTGGGAGGCTCTGGCGCAGACTGGCGGGTCAACCGCGTTTCAACGCAGGGCATGGCTGTCCACGTGGTATGAAACACATCGCATGTGCGACGGCTTCACACCCGTTCTTGTCACCATCACCAGTGCCGATGGTCGCCATGATATCGCGGCCTTTCCGCTGGTCCTGCGTACAACACCATGGATGCGGCTGATCGAGCCAGCCGACGCGCGCGTCACAGATTACAATGGTCCCATCGTCTCGCGTCGAACACCAACAACGAAAATTGATGCGCGCGAACTCATGCTCGCCTTGTGCTCGGTTCTGCCCCGCGCTGACCTTTTGCTGATGCGCAAGATGCCTACCGAGCTTGGCGGTTACCTCAACCCGGCTGTCTTGGCAGGGTCTGCGCTGCCTTGCGACGTGCGCGGTCGCCCGCTGCACCTGACTGAGTCGATTGAAGCATGGATGAAAACCCGAAGCGCCAAGAATCGCGAGCAATCGCGGCGGCGGTGGCGGACATTTCTGGAGCATCCCGGCGCTCGCTACGTCCGTGCCACAACGGCCGATGACGTGCAGCGACATTTCTCGGCCCTTGTGCGATTGCAAGCAGCGCGTGTCGATAAGTTTGACGGGCCTTATGTGCTGGGCGAAAAACTGCCGATGGCGTTTTACGAGCAGCTTGCGGCGCGCGCGATCCATGATCCGAATGTCGTTCTGACGGCGTTGGAATGCGCTGACGAGATCGTCGCTGTCATGATGGGTGTTCGTCAGGACGGCTTTTTTGGGATTCCGCGCCTCACGATGGCGGGTGGACACTGGTCGAAATTGTCTCCGGGCGTTCTGTTGGCAGAGGCAACGATCAACGACCTCTATGCCGAAGGCGTGCGCTGCTTTGATTTCACCATTGGTGATTATGAATATAAACGCCGCCTTCGGCTGGGCGTTTTGCCGCTCTTTGACATATGCCTGCCGCTGTCGTTGAAGGGGCGTGTCATCGGCCCAGTGATGACGGCCCGGCAGCGCTTGAAGCGACATCCAAAACTTGTCGCCTTTGTGCAAAAGTTACGTGGCACACAGAACGCTTGATCGACAAAGGCTATTCAATCTTCTCGTTGGGATACACGCCCCAGAGATTGGACTGAAGCATGTAGCCATCGTAGCCGTCCCCGTAGATCCGGCACCAGGTCCCGTCGCATTTCTTCACATTGCCGATCACGGATGCTTGCAGTCGCGCAATCTCGTCTGATTTGTCAGACGGCTTGGCGTAAAGCGGCAAGGTTTCGTTCTTCGCCCACGGCTTGACCAGCGCGGTGCGGCGTCCCGACAGCAACGACTGCAGCACCCAGCCCTCCGATCCTTCCGAATCCCGGATGCGACGCCAGATATCGAACTCGGCCGTGACTTCAACCGGCAGACCGGCGCGTTGAAACACCCACGATGTGCGATGATCCTTCGAAGGACCTTCGCGCAGATTCACACGGTCGGACTTCAAACTCACGTAGCGTGGCAACGCAAGGCCCGTTGAGGCGCCAACCTGATCGCCAGATGCGGCATGGACCGTTGGGACAGTCACCGCAAAAGAGGCAATCAACTGCAAGATGATGAGAGCGAGCGTCCGGCACATCACGCGCGGGTTACGGCACAGGTTCCATCGCATCAAACTTGCTTCCCCATTCCCGCAGCTGCCTTCGCCCGTGTGCGACCGCCAGCACCGCTGCCGTGTCCGGGATCAAGACCACATGGCCCCGATCTCGCGACTTTTGACAATCTTGTCTTTGCCCGGCCTTCTGATACGAAGACTTTGGTTTTCGTGGTGGTCTCTCCCATCTGGAACGGGCATCCTTAAGGCCCGGTAAATACGGGACGCGCGACGTCGGAAATCACGTATCAGACTTTGTTTACCCTGTGATGGCGCGCGCAGATGCGGGCTGCCGTCTGGCAAAAGTGGTCGAGGAAACCAGATGGCGAAGAAGAAACCATTGGTTGTGGTCACCCGGCGTTTGCCGGACCTCGTCGAAACCCGCATGCGGGAATTGTTCGACACGCGCCTGAATGAAACCGACAAGCCGATGAGCCAGGCCGAATTGGCCGAGGCCATGCGCACGGCCGATGTGCTCGTCCCCACCGTCACCGACCGGATCGATGCCGGGCTGATCGCCCAGGCCGGGGATCAGATGAAGCTGATCGCCAATTTCGGCAATGGCGTCGACAATATCGATGTGACCTCGGCCCTGCGCCGCGGCATCACCGTCACCAACACGCCGGGCGTCCTCACCGAGGACACCGCCGACATGACGCTCGCGCTGATTCTGGCGGTTGCACGCCGCATCGTCGAGGGTGCCCATGTCATTCCGGCGGACGATTGGACGGGCTGGTCGCCCACCTGGATGCTCGGCAGCCGGATCACAGGCAAGCGCCTCGGCATTGTCGGCATGGGACGTATTGGCCAGGCTGTGGCGCGCCGCGCCAAGGCCTTTGGCATGTCGATCCACTATCATAACCGTCGTCGCGTTGCTGCCGAGATCGAAGAATCGCTTGAGGCGACCTATTGGGACTCGCTCGACCAGATGCTCGCGCGCATGGACATCGTGTCGGTGAATTGCCCACATACACCGGCGACTTATCACCTTTTGTCCGCCCGTCGGCTCAAGTATCTTCAGCCAAGCGCGATCATCATCAACACCGCGCGTGGGGAAGTGATCGACGAGAATGCGCTGACCCGGATGCTGGAAGCCGGTGAGGTCGCGGGTGCGGGCCTCGATGTGTACGAGTCCGAGCCATCCGTCTCCCCCAAGCTCGTCAAGCTTGCCAAGGCCGGAAAGGTCACGCTGCTGCCCCATATGGGATCAGCCACACGCGAGGGCCGCATCGACATGGGCGAAAAGGTCATCATCAATGTGAAGACCTTCATGGATGGGCACCGCCCGCCAGATCGCGTGCTCCCCAGCATGCTCTGACATCGGGCTCGCAGCATGGGCCACGCGCGGTCGACGCCGCTCGGGCCGCATCTCAGCGCTGCAGGCGCAGGCCAACGAGGAACACGTTGGCCGTGTAATCATTGGCCGATGCGGTTGAGGACAGCCGCTCGTGGGTAAACGACCCGCGGATCACCACGGAGCGGGACAAGCTGTAATCCAGCGTAAGTTTGGCGCTGGTTGTGGTGTCACGCTGGGAAATCCCTGCATAATCAGTCTGCTGCACTGAGCCCTCGGCCCCCAGGGTCAGATTGCGGAACAGCGCGTGTTTCACGCCGAGGGTGACCTTGTTTGCCAACGCGCCGGATGCGCCCAGAATGGTCGTCTCGGCCTGTGTGGTCTGCGCGCCCAACGTCACCGTCGTCAGGGCTGTGGCCGACCAGACGAGCGAGGCATCAATCAAGGGGCCACGCAGTTTGGCAAACCGGGAATCCGCATAATTGCGCTCAAGATAGCCAGCGCTGACCGAGCCGGTCAGCAGTCGGGTCAGCTCGAACGAACTGCCAATCGCGACTGAGGCGCCTGTCGAATCGCGGCGGTAGCCAAGTTGATCGACGCTGCGCTCATGGACGCGGTTATCAACCTTGGCTTCGATAAAGGGCTGGATGCCCGGGCGGATCTCGTAACCAGCCTTCGCCTCAAGCCCGTAATCAACGTTGTTCTGGTCCGACAGGCGGCTCGTGCCCCCACCAATCAGGGTGCCATCCGAATAGTCCGAGCGATCCACAACGCCATGCAGCCCCAGGGAGAGTGGGCCGGGATGATAGGTTGCGCCAAGCGTCGTTCCAACGCTTGTGGTCGGCGGCGGCGACGTCAGACTGCTCGGCAAGCCGGGCGTACCCGGCTGCTGGGTGGTATAGGACGCGCGCAGAGTCGCATCGAGCGCCAGAGCGCGGCTCACATCGCCGCGAAACAGCAGATTGGCCTTGGCATCCGGCGTGTCCTGCGTGGGCACGGCATTGAAGCGCGTGTAGCCCGCCTCAAGCGTGCCGGAGAGGTCATGCACAGACCAGAGCGACTGGATCGCCGTGCCCACCTCGATCCGTTCAAGAGCGGAGCCTTTGACACCAACGTTCGCCTTGGCGGGATTTGACGCATAGCCAGCATCCACCTCGACATAGGGGGTCAGGCGGAGCGAGCCGACATCAATGCCAAGCGGCGCGAACGGGGAGTCGTCAACCGCGCGCTTCGGCTTTGCCTTGATTGTCGGAACCACGGCCACATTGGGCGCAGGCTGGTAGGGTGAAGGGTCAATCTGCGCCGGGGCCGGACGCGCACGGGTTGCATAGGGCTCCAGAGGTGGCAGCGTCGGGCGCTTTTGCGCAGGCCGACCGGAATAGGTGGAGCGCGGATCATATTTCTGGGTGCGCCGACGCGAGTCGCCCGGCGCTGGCGTCAGGTGATAATCGGCCGTGATGCCGGGCTTTGTCGGGCGCACGGGCGGAGCTGCCACATCGCCATACATGTTGCGCGGGCCATCCGGCACCGCCGGGTCCGTGCGGCGAACGCGACGCGGCGGGGGCAATCGAGCGCCGGTCACAGGATCATATTGCGGCGCATCCGGGTTGAGAGTGTCGCCACGCGCATCGGGCGTCAGGCGACCGGTGCCAATGTTGGGATCCCCCTGCGATTGGCCGGAACTCGAAGACATTGGCGTATCGAGATAGGGGTCTGATGTGCGGCCACCGGAGGTCGATTGCGCGAGCGTCGGCGCGTTGAAGCCCACGATCACGAGGCAGGCAAAGCCAGTGATCCGTGACAATCGGGCAAACAAGGCCGGGGGGCGTAAGGCGTCCACAACATCCTCGGCGGGGTGACAAACCGATTCGCGAGCATGATCGGTCGGTTAAGCCTTATGAAAACATGGTTAACCTCTGGTTACCGGCGGGGCCCGAGTGCGCTCCCCCAGTGATGCCCGGCGCGCTTCAACTGGCACCCCGTGCCGGGCGGTGTTAGAGAAGCGCCATGAATGACAACACCAAATCCAACGCTGGCAGCGTCGCGGCCGCTGAACCAGCCGGGCCATCTGCCTCCCTCTCCGCGCTGCGGACCCTTGAGATCGAGCGCGCGGGCATTGCCGCGATGGAGTCGGCCCTCCACCTACCGGCCTCGGACCCCGACAGCCTCGCCCTGCGCTTTGACGCCGCCGTGGCTCTGCTGCGCGGCATTACCGGGCGGGTGATTGTCACAGGCATGGGAAAATCCGGCCACGTCGGGCGCAAGCTGGCCGCCACCCTGTCGTCGACCGGCACGCCGTCTTATTTTGTGCATCCGGGCGAAGCGAGCCATGGCGATCTGGGCATGGTGCAGTCGGATGACGCGATTCTCGCCTTGTCCTGGTCGGGTGAGACCGCCGAGCTTGCCGACATCATCACCTATTCCAGTCGGTTCAAGATTCCACTGGTGGCGATCACGTCGGGCATCGACAGCGCGCTGGCGCGTGAAGCGGACGTCTGCCTGACCCTGCCCAAGACGGAAGAGGCGTGCCCCAACGGGCTGGCACCCACGACCTCCACCACCATGCAACTTGTCATCGGTGACGCGCTTGCCGTGGCCCTGCTCGAAGCGCGCGGCTTTACAGCGCAGGATTTCCGCATCTATCACCCCGGCGGCAAGCTTGGCGCGCGTCTGAAATTCGTGCGCGACATCATGCATCGTGACGACCGCATTCCAAGGGTGAGCCTCACGTCACTGATGTCCGACGCAGTCGTGGAAATCTCCAGCAAGGGCTTTGGCTGCGTCGGGGT
>CAIZGQ010000287.1 GCA_903932565.1 uncultured Hyphomicrobiales bacterium | reverse complement strand
GTTTCAAAGCATGCGGCCTTCTGTTCAGTCGCTATCGGGGTCGATCGCAAGTCCAAGCTGCGCCTCAACGCCTTTCGGCTCTGTCAGTCCCAGGTGGCGAAACGCGTGCGGCGTCAGCAGTCGCCCGCGCGGCGTGCGCTGTAAAAAACCCTGCTGGATCAGATAGGGTTCGATGATTTCTTCAATCGCGTCGCGCGGTTCGGAGAGAGCCGCCGCTATGGTTTCAATGCCAACGGGCCCGCCCCCAAACGACAGCGCAACCGTCGACAGATAGCGTCGATCCATCTGGTCAAGTCCGATGGTGTCGACATCCAATGCGCTGAGCGCCCGGTCGGCCACTTCCCTCGTGATGCAAGGATCATTGTCGACGATGGCGAAATCCCGCACGCGTCGCAGCAGGCGCCCGGCGATGCGCGGCGTGCCGCGGGCGCGGCGTGCGATTTCATTGGCACCGCCTGCCGACATCTCCACGCCCAGGACGCGCGCACCGCGCGCCACAATGCGCTCCAATTCATCCACATTGTAGAAGTTAAGGCGCACCGGAATGCCAAAGCGGTCGCGCAGCGGCGTTGTCAGCAAGCCCGCGCGCGTTGTGGCACCAACAAGCGTGAACTTTGCAAGGTCGATCTTGACGGAGCGCGCCGCAGGTCCCTCGCCGATCACAAGATCGAGCTGGAAATCCTCCATGGCTGGATAGAGAATTTCTTCAACTGCCGGGCTGAGGCGATGGATCTCGTCGATGAAGAGCACATCGCGCTCTTCAAGATTGGTGAGCTGCGCGGCCAGATCACCTGCCTTGGCAATCACCGGGCCGGAGGTCGAGCGAAAGTTCACGCCCAACTCACGGGCGACAATCTGCGCGAGCGTTGTCTTGCCAAGCCCGGGTGGGCCGACAAACAGCACGTGGTCCAACGCGTCACCGCGCGACTTGGCTGCTTCGATGAAGATCTTGAGATTTTTACGCGCCGCTTCCTGGCCGGTGAAATCCGCCAGAACCTGCGGACGCAACGATCTGTCAAATTCGTCGTCGCGAATCTGGGGGTCGAGCAGGCGGCGTGGGGGCAGGGTCATCAAATTTCAGGTTATGGGGTTTGCGGTTTGGGCGCGGCGTCCGGCCGGATCCGTGCTTGCGAAATCGTATCTTAGCTGTGGGCGGCCGATTGGCGAAATCAGTCCGTATGTCTGGGCAGGATATCCAGCATTCTGGCGAGCGTGTGCAGCAGGCGGGCTGAGACAAGGGCAATCAGGACGAAGGCCATGGCCAGCGGGGCCGCCTGCCGGATGCGAATGAGCCCATGCTGCCAGCGGTCCCAAAATTCAATCGCGACGACGGCACTTGCCGAGACAGCACTGATGATCGCAAGCCAGCCGGTGCCAATGCTGCCGCGCGCCGCCACAATGATCGCGCTAGCAAGGCCAGCCGCCAAAGCCGCGAGGCCGCCGCCGTTGAGATAGGCGCTCTCCACAATCTGCAGCACGCTCCCGCCAAACGGCAGCATGGGCACGGACGTCGGCCCGTCGGGAACAAGTCGCGCGAGAGCCATCAAGCCCGCAAAAAACAAGGCGGGCAGGAGGGGGCCGAGAGCCAGTGCTCCAACCAGCACGAGGGCCGCACGCTCCAGCCGGTCC
>CAIZGQ010000286.1 GCA_903932565.1 uncultured Hyphomicrobiales bacterium | reverse complement strand
GCGCGACCATGTGCGGCCGGACCAGATTGGCTATCTGCCGCAGGCCGCTGATATTGATCGGACGTTTCCGATCCAGGTCTATGATTTTGTCGCCATGGGGCTGGTGCGTCGTCGCGGATTATTCGGAAGCATCGTCAAATCGGACCGCGCCGCCATTCAGGACGCCATTGCTTCTGTCGGGCTGTCTGGATTCGAGGATCGCCAGATCGGCACACTGTCGGGCGGGCAGATGCAGCGCATGCTGTTTGCGCGCCTGATCCTGCAGGACGCATCTCTCATCCTGCTGGATGAACCCTTTGCGGCAGTGGACGAAAATGCCACGCGGGATCTCGTCCACGTCGTGCAGCAATGGCATGCGCAGGGTCGCACCATCATCGCCGTGCTGCACGATTTTGATCTGGTGCGGGCGCATTTTCCAAAAGCGCTTCTCCTGGCACGTGAAGTTGTTGGCTGGGGCCCAACAGACGCTTGCCTGAGCGAGGACAATCTCGCCCGTGCGCGCCGCATGGTGGAAGCCTTCGACCGCGCTGCGCATGAATGTGAACGGGCAGCCTGATCCATGTATGACATCCTGATCGCTCCCTTCATCGAGTTCGAGTTCATGCGCCGCGCGCTGGTGGGGGCGAGTGCGCTCGCCATCGCAGGCGCGCCCATCGGGGTGTTTTTGCTGTTGCGCCGGATGTCTCTCACGGGCGATGCCATGGCTCACGCCGTGCTGCCGGGGGCCGCCATCGGCTATCTTTTCGCAGGCCTGTCGTTGGGCGCGATGAGTGCCGGTGGCATGATCGCCGGATGCCTTGTGGCGCTGGCAGCCGGTGCCGTCGCGCGCACCACATCGTTGCGGGAAGATGCGTCGCTGGCGGCGTTTTATCTGATTTCGCTCGCGCTCGGCGTCACCATCGTCTCGTTGCGCGGTTCCAACGTCGATTTGCTGCACGTGCTGTTTGGAAGTGTGCTGGCGCTCGACAACGCGACCCTCATTCTTCTCGCCGCCGTCGCCAGCCTCACGCTGGTGGGGCTCGCCATTCTCTATCGCCCGCTGGTGCTGGAGACCTTGGACCCGGCCTATCTGGGCTCCATCAGCCGCGCGGGCGGGCCGACACAGCTCATCTTTCTCGGCCTTGTCGTGATGAATCTTGTCGGCGCGTTTCAGGCGCTCGGCACCTTGCTCGCCGTTGGCATCATGACCCTGCCCGCTGCCACGGCGCGGCTGTGGACCAACGATATGACGCTGACCATCGTCATTGCCACTCTGGTCGGCCTCATCTCCAGTTGGATCGGCCTGTTGGCGTCCTATCAGTTTGGTGCGCCATCCGGCCCGCTGATCATCCTGACCGCTGGCGTGTTCTATCTCGTTTCGATTGTGCTGGGGCGCTCCGGCGGATTGCTGCGCGGACGTTTTTCCGCCCGCCATCTGGAGGCCTGAGATGGGCGTCACGACACTTCCTCGCCGCAGCGTTCTCATCGGTCTCGGACTCAGTCCGTTGCTCACACTGTCAGATGCAAGCGCTGCTGAACCGATGGGCGTGCTGGCCAGCTTCTCAATCCTTGCCGACTTCGTGCGCCAGATCGGCGGCAACCGGGTTGCCGTTTCCATGCTTGTCCAGCCGGGTGGCGACGCGCATGTCTATGACCCTGCGCCAGCCGATGTGCAGCGCATGGCAAAAGCTGGCCTCATCGTCATCAACGGGCTTGGGCTCGAGGGCTGGATTCCGCGCCTGATCGAGGCGGCAGGTGCCAAGGCGAAGGTCGTCACGGCCACCAAGGGGATCACGGGCCGCCAGTCTGCGCCAAATGGCAACGACGCGCCCCACACGGATCCGCATGCGTGGCAGTCGGTCGCCAACGCCAGGATTTACGTTGCCAATATTCGTGACGGCCTGATCGCATCCGACCCTGATGGCGCTGGGCTCTACGCAAGCACGGCAGCGGCCTATCTCGCAAAGCTGGACGCGCTGGAGGCAGAGGTTCGCACCGCGATGGGTGCCCTGCCACCCGCCCGCCGCCGGATTATCACGACCCATGACGCGTTCGGCTATTTCGCCGCAGCCTATGGCGTCGAGATGATTGCCCCGCAGGGCGTGTCCACCGACAGCGAGCCCTCGGCCCGCGACGTTGCCCGCATGATCCGGCAGATCAAGACTGAGAAAATCCCGGCGGTGTTTCTGGAAAATGTCACCGATCCCCGGCTGCTGCAGCGCATTGCTGCTGAATCCGGTGCAAAGGTCGGCGGCACGCTGTATTCGGACTCACTCTCCGCACCGGATGGACCTGCGGGGACTTACATCGATATGGTCCGACACAATATAAGGCAGCTGAGCGCGGCCCTTGCGAACTAGGCCGCAGCGTCCCATTGCCGATCTGGAGTCAGCATGTCCGACAAAATTCCCGTCACCGTCCTCACCGGCTATCTGGGCGCCGGTAAAACCACGCTTCTGAACCGGATCCTGTCGGAGGATCACGGCCACAAGTTCGCGGTGATCGTCAACGAGTTTGGCGAGATCGGGATCGACAATGATCTCGTCGTGGGCGCCGACGAAGAAGTGTTCGAGATGAACAACGGCTGCATCTGCTGCACGGTGCGTGGCGATCTCATCCGCATCATCAATGGC
>CAIZGQ010000285.1 GCA_903932565.1 uncultured Hyphomicrobiales bacterium | reverse complement strand
GTGGTGTTGATTCTGCGGTCGCCGCCGTGCTGATCCATGAGGCGATTGGCGACAAGCTTACCTGCGTGTTTGTCGATCATGGCCTGATGCGCCACGGCGAGGCGGAGGAAGTCGTCACGCTGTTTCGCAACACATTCAACATTCCGCTCGTCCATGTGGACGCAGCCGAAATGTTCATCAGCGAGTTGACGGGCGTTGAGGATCCGGAAACCAAGCGCAAGATCATTGGCAAATTGTTCATCGACGTGTTCGATGCCGAGGCCAAGAAGATTGCCGCTGACGGCAAGGGCGCGCCGACATTTTTGGCGCAAGGCACGCTCTATCCCGATGTGATCGAAAGCGTCTCCTTCACAGGTGGGCCGTCCGTCACCATCAAGTCGCATCACAATGTGGGTGGGCTTCCGGCGCGCATGAAGATGCAGCTCGTGGAGCCGCTGCGCGAATTGTTCAAGGACGAAGTCCGCGTGCTGGGCCGGGAACTTGGACTGCCAGACTCGTTCGTGGGTCGTCACCCCTTCCCCGGTCCGGGCTTGGCGATCCGCTGCCCGGGCGGCATCTCGCGCGAAAAACTGGCGATCCTGCGGCTGGCGGATGCGATCTATCTCGATGAAATTCGCAAGGCTGGCCTTTACGACAAGATCTGGCAGGCGTTTGCCGTGCTGCTGCCGGTGCGCACCGTCGGCGTGATGGGCGATGGCCGCACCTATGATTTTGTCTGCGCGCTGCGCGCGGTCACCTCCGTCGATGGCATGACGGCTGACTTCTTCCCCTATGACATGAACTTTTTAGGACGCGCCGCCACGCGCATCATCAACGAAGTGCGCGGCATCAACCGCGTTGTCTACGATGTGACGTCGAAACCCCCCGGCACGATTGAGTGGGAGTGAGGGGGCACCCCAACACTTATACCTCCACCCCCGCCAACCGTGCCTTCAACCGTGGCAGCGCGAAATCCAGAAAAGCCCTGACTTTGAGGGGCAAAATGGCTTGGCCCCTGTGCATCAGATGCACTGGCAGTCGCTTTGGCTGGAAGTCTGCCAGCACACGAACGAGACGGCCCGCCGAAATAGCATCCGCCACCTGATATGACAGCAAACGCGCAATACCGGCACCCGCAAGGGCCGCATCAAGAACTGCAATTGCTGAATTGACGGCAAATTGCGGCCTGATTTTCAAGGTGGCCTCGTCGCTGCCGTCTTGAAACATCCAGGTGTCAGACGCGGACAGACGCTCAAACGCGATGCAGCGATGCGTGGTGAGATCATCCAGGATTTGCGGCGTGCCATGCTGGGCGAGATAGGCGGGACTGGCGCAGGTCACCCATCCCACAGACCCAAGCGCTGTTGCGATCAGGCTGCTATCGGGCAAGGAGCCAATGCGCACGGCCATATCAATCTGGTTCTCGACAAGATCAGCAACATAATCGGCAAGTTCGAGCCGCAGATTGATCTCAGGGTATGTAGCAAGAAAGTTGAGCACGACGGGCTGCACGTGAAGCCGGCCGAACATCACCGGGGCCGTGATGAGAAGATCGCCGCGCGGCACCAGATATTCGCCCGCAGCTGAGCGCTCCGCCTCATCCATATCGAACAGAATGCGTCGCGCCGTTGCGACATAGGCGCGGCCCGCCTCAGTCAGCAAAAGCTTGCGGCTCGTGCGCACCACAAGCTGGGCGCGCAGATGCGCCTCAAGGTCCGACACGCGACGGCTGATCGTGGGCAGCGGGACCCCCAGCGTACGGGACGCAGCTGACAGGCTGCCGCCGTCAACGGCCGCCACCAACGTTCGCATGGCCTCGAACCGGTCCATTCGATGTTCCATAAAGCGGAAGGATACATTGAGAAAATCACGGATACTGCAATTTTTTGCAACGTCTATTGTTCTGAAACCGGCCGAACTGAGCGGCCAGCCCAGACGAAGGAGTTGCCCATGTCCCGTATTCCCCAACCCCAGACCATCGCCGATGCGCCGGCCGCCGCGCAGCCCCTGCTGAACTCCGTGGTGAAGCAGCTTGGGTCGGCCCCAAACCTGTTTCGCCTTGTGGCGACGAGCCCGCAGGCCCTTGAAGGTTATCTCAGCCTCTCGGGGGCGCTGAGCAAAGGCGCTCTTCCAGCAGCCACCCGCGAACGGATCGCGCTGGCCGTGGCAGAGGTGAATGGCTGCGATTATTGCCTGTCGGCTCACACCTACCTCGGCAAAAATCTGGCGAAGCTTGATGATGCCGAGATTGCAGCCAACCGGCACGGCACCTCGACCGACCCCAAGGCCGATGCCGCCGTTCGCTTCGCCGCCAAGGTGACGCGCGACAGAGGCCACATCACGGATGCAGATTTCGCTGCTGTGCGCCTTGCTGGTTACACGGACGCGCAGATCATCGAGATCGTCCAGCATGTCGCGCTCAACAGCTGGACCAATTACTTCAACAACGTGTTCCAGACCGACATCGACTTTCCGGCGGTCAATGCCAGCGCGGCGTGATCAATATGCGTGCGGGTGCCATCGCTTTGTGGCCCCCGCACGCCTGCGTTATCCATGAAAGGCCATGATCATGATCCCGACAAGCGATGTTGCATTTTCCGCGAGCGTTAAAGCTGTGCAGACGCAACGCGGATCTCGTGAAATGTTTCAGCGCATGGAAGCCCAGGGTGGCTTTCGCAATGAAATCTCTGATGATCTGGCAGCGGTGCTCGCCGAG
>CAIZGQ010000284.1 GCA_903932565.1 uncultured Hyphomicrobiales bacterium | reverse complement strand
TCCGGCATCACGGAGCCTGCGGGATCTTTTTCACAATAAACCGATGAGGCAACACCACACGCAAAAAAGCTTTCCGTAATCGTGATCAACTCAACCATCGCCTCGCGGATATGGCTGTGGCGCTCCGGATCAAGACCATTGGCTTCGATCATCAAGGCGCCCGCACCGATCAGGAGATCCCCAAAACCGGCCCGCGCCCCGATGCAGGAATGACGATGATGCGTCGCATAGGACGTTGTCAGAAATCCACCCTCTTCCACCTCACCGGCCAGAAACACACGCTCATGCGGCACAAAGACGTCCTCGAATATGACAACACCTGTCGATTGCCCGTATTTGCTGGAGAACTTTGCTGCCGATTCACCCGGACGGCCTGCAGGACGCGCAACAATCGTTACACCGGGCGCATCAACCGGCACTGCGCAGCAGACCGCGAAATCTGCATCGTCCTTGGTATGGGTGCGGCACGGCATGACAAGAAACTCATGCACATACGGCGCACCCGTCACAATGGCCTTGGTGCCACGAATGACAATGCCATCCTTGCGGCGCTCCGTGATGCGCACATACACATCCAGGTTCGCCTGTTGCCCTGGACGTTTTGAACGATCCCCCTTGGCATCTGTCATGGCAATGCCGAGCGTCAGGTCACGATCCTGCACATCATGCAGATAATGCATAAACCGCTGCGCGTAATCGGTGCCATGATTGTCATCCGTGCGCCGTGTTGATTGAAACAATCCATTCAATGCGTCATGCGAGAGATAGCGCTGCGCACAACCCGATTCACGACAAACAAGCCGCACAGCCTCAAGCTTTGCCAACAGGTCAGACGCGTTTTCGTCAATATGCAACATGCGATTGACGATCTTGCCGGACGTGCTTTGACGCGCCGTCATCAGCCCCGCATATTCGGGTACATGCGCAAAATCATAGGTCACGCCGATGGCATTGATGCCGGGCCGCAGCTGCTCATCATCCGCGACGGACTCAACCCGCGTGCCGTTGACGAAAACACGCGGCGCGTAAGCGCGCAAGGAGTCACGAAAGTCAGCACCCGTCATCAGCATTGGACAGACCCTCCGGCTCGACGCCGCATCGCAATAAACCACCCCACAAATGGGCCTTGTCCCATAATTTGAACAATGTTAGAATTTTCGTCAATCACTTTTGGGATACGCGGACTGATCTTGGAATATGCCATGGCACCTGCAAAATCGGGTCCGGACATGACTGCTGCAGACAGCCGATCGGCTGATCGCAATGCCCAGAAGCGTCAGCTGATCCTTGAGGCTGCAAGGCGGGTTTTTCAGGCCGAGGGACTCGATGGGGCATCTTTGCGTGCGATCGCGCTGGAAGCTGGCTACACACCGGCCGCGCTCTATTTTCACTTTGATTCCAAGGAAACGATTTATGCCGAGGTGCTGCAGGATTCGCTCGGACTTCTCGCACAGCGGATAAAGATTGCGGCTGCGAGATCGCCATTCGCCGCGCAACGGCTGCGTGACACAGCCATGGCTTTTTTCAACTTTTACGCTGAGAACCCGCGCGACCTTGATCTTGGCTTCTACCTGCTGCGGGGCGGAATGCGCCCGAAAGGATTGGGACGCGACCGCGATCGTAAACTCAATGCTGCCCTCGCGCATGCGCTTGACCCGATCGCGCAGGCGGCTCTTGCACTGGGCGCAAAGCCTGACGTCGGACGCCGGCTTCTGGTTGAAGTTTTCGCCCATGCCGCCGGCGTTTTGTTGTTGGCCCATACCGGCCGCATCCGCATGTTTGACGCATCGGCACCGGATTTGATGCAGCGCTACATTGATGATCGCATTCGCGAACTGGAGTCATCCAATCATGCCAACACTGACAGCTAACACGTCAGCCTTGCTTCTGATCGACTTTCAAACGCGTCTGATGCCTGCAATTGAAGATGGCGCGGTTGCGATTGCCAATGCGCATCGCCTTCTCACCTGCGCGACACTCCTGAACGTGCCGTCACTCGCAACAGAACAATATGCCAAGGGGCTTGGTTCGACGATTGACACGCTGGCAGCGACATTGGCGCCGAAATTTCATAAAATGACCTTTGACGCAGGCAAAACTGCCGGATTTTTTGATGCCCTCCCGGCGCGTGAAACTTTGATCGTGGCGGGTTGCGAGGCCCATGTGTGCGTCCTGCAAACTGTTCTGGGATTGCTGGAGGCGGGTCGCACCGTGCGCGTCGTGCAGGATGCGGTGGGGTCACGCAAACTTGAAAACAAGCTTGCTGCCCTGAACCGCATGGAACGCCATAGTGCAGAGATCGTCACAACGGAAATGGTCATATTTGAATGGCTTCAGACGGCTGAGCATCCGAAGTTCAAGGAAATCGTCGCGCTTATCAAATAGGCATCGATGCAGATGATATAAACTGCTCGACGCTTGGACCCTCTCAATGCCGAAAAGCCACCGCACTTGCTGCTTTGCCATGACCATTCTGGCATGGCACATGCTTCACATACGCGAACTCTGATCGCGATGTATCGGATATGGTAACTCGATCAGCCTCTGCGCCCCTGATCGCTCAAGTTTGTAATTGTTTCTCGATACACGATCACTGACAGCGTACTTAAATGGAATGCGCAAATGCCTGACGTTATGCTCGTAAACAAACCGGCGACGACGTTGACAGCAAACGGCGATGGGATGCCTGCGCTTGTAGAACTCCAGGCTGCAACCCTCAAATACGGTCAGGGAACGCTCGCGCTGTCTGAGACTGATATGCGCATCGGTGATGGTGAGTTCGTCGCTGTGGTCGGTCCGAGCGGGTGCGGAAAATCGTCCCTTCTCAAGCTTGTTTCCGGGCTTCATTTGCCACGTACCGGAAACGTGCGTGTACAGGGACAGGACGTCAAAGGTCCGATTGGTATCTGCGGCATGGCCTTTCAGAATTCAAACCTTTTGCCATGGCGGACAACTCTTGAGAATGTCCTTCTGCCGCTGGAGATCGTCGAGCCTTATGCCAGCACCTTTCGGCGCAATAAACTAGATTATGAAGCGCGCGCAAAAAAGCTTTTGAAAGCGGTCGGTCTTGAAGGATTTGATGAGAAATATCCTTGGGAATTGTCCGGGGGCATGCAGCAACGCACATCATTGTGCCGCGCCTTGATTCACAACCCTCGCATGCTCCTGCTCGACGAACCCTTTGGCGCGCTTGATGCGTTTACGCGTGAAGACCTTTGGGGCGTGCTGCAAACCCTCTACCTGGATCAAAAGCCAACGGTCATTCTCGTCACGCATGATCTGCGCGAAGCGGTGTATCTGGCCGACACAATCTATGTTTTCAGCCCGCGTCCGGGCCGCATTGTCTCACGCACGGACGTCCCGTTTGAGCGTCCACGAAGTTTGCCGATGACGTATCAGCCAGATTTCGTCGAAATGGTTCAGCATCTGCGCGACAGCATCACCCATTCATAGGGCACCATGTTCAAAACGTTTTTATCTGCATTCACGAGTCCCAAAGCTGCCCCTTGGCTCGTCACAGCCGGTTTCTTCCTCGTGTGGGAACTTGGTTGCCTGCTGTTTCATGTCGACCGTTTCATTCTGCCGCGCCCCAGTGAGATCGCGGTTCAGATCGTCAAACAGCATGAGGCCATTGCCCTTAATTCGTTTCAAACTTTTTATACCACGATGCTCGGATTTGCCGTTGCTGTTGCCGTTGGCTTATTTCTGGGACTTCTCGTTGGTGCGTCGCCGAAAATCTATAAGGGGCTCTACCCTCTGATGGTGGGACTGAATTCAGTTCCGAAGGTCGCCATCGTCCCCATTCTTGTCATATGGTTTGGTATTGGAACTGTTCCGGCCATCCTCACAGCATTCGTGATTTCGTTTTTTCCGATCATGGTGAATGTTGCTACCGGCCTTGCGACGATCGAACCTGAACTGAATGACGTGTTGCGGGCGCTGGGTGCAAGCAAATGGCAGATTTTGCGAAAGATTGGTCTTCCCCGTTCGCTTCCATATTTTTTCGCATCTCTCAAAGTGGCCATTTCACTTGCATTTGTTGGTTCTGTCGTCGCCGAAACAGTGGCATCCGACCGCGGCATTGGCTACCTTATGATGGCTGCATCAGCACGGTTTGATGTACCGCTTGTGTTTGCCGGCCTTGTTGTCATCGCTCTCATGGGCGTCATCATGTATGAATTGTTCGCTTATATAGAGCGCCGCATGACATTCTGGGCAACCCGATCGCAAAACCCGACGATTTAAAGAACCACGATCCAGGACACAAAACATGCTTCCCAAACATGGGCGTTACGATTACTCCACCATTGAAGAACGGCCGGACTATTCATGGCCGGACGGCAAACGTCTTGCGGTCTGTATCGTCACCAACCTCGAAGTTTATGCTTTTCGCAAGGGCTTTGGCTGGGACCCTGCAAAGATGGGTGAACCACAAAACCAGCGCAATTATGCCTGGCGCGATTATGGCAATCGTGTCGGCATATGGAGGCTTTTTGAGCTTTTCGAGCAACTTGGAATTCCGGCAGCGCACAACGTCAATTCGTTGCTGTATCAGGATCACCCACAGATCTTCGAGCGCATCCGCAAGCGCGGCGACGAGATTGTTGCCCATGGCCGCACCAATGCCGAGCGTCAATCCGATCTATGGGAACTTGACGAGCGTCGGCTGATTGATGATGTCACCAAGGCGATTACGGAAGGTGAAGGCAGACCTCCAAAAGGATGGATGGGTCCTGCAGCCTCAGAGACAAATGCAACGCCGGATCTTCTGAAAGAAGCAGGTTACACCTATGTCATGGACTGGCCCGCGGACGACCAGCCCTTCTGGTTGCGGACCCGGTCGGGTCCAATTCTTTCAGTTCCCTACCCAGCGGAAGTTAATGATTCCGCGGCGATTATTCATCGTCGGAATTCTGCCCAAGAATTCGCAGACATGATTGTCGCGCAATATGACGAGATGATCGAGCAGTCTGCTGCACATCCACTTGTCATGACGGTGTCTTTGCACTCCTTCCTCGTTGGGCAGCCCTTCCGCATGCCATCACTGAGAAAAGCCCTTCAGCATTGCGTCAATCACCCAAAGCGCGAACGCGCATGGTGGACGACGCCCGGCCCGTCTTGTAGATGTTGTATCCCCAAATGATGTTCGCGATCAGCACCAGCATGCCGAAGGAGCCGACCCCTGCCATCAGATGCGATACCGTGCGCTCGACCTGCTGGCCCGGATCGTAGCCCCCGATCACACCCGCCAGCGTGAAAAGCCCGACCATTCCCACCAGCCCCACGTTGTGCATCCAGAAATGAACCTTCACCAGCCGCATGCTGTAGATCGGACGATTGACCAGGCGCGGCACGAAATAATAAATCGAGCCGAATATGGCCATTTCAACCCAGCCCAGCAGATTGATGTGCCCATGGGCGAGCAGGATCAGGTGGCCGTGGGGAGCGGTATCGACGTACATGCGCAGCGCCTGAACGCCGCCCATCACGG
>CAIZGQ010000283.1 GCA_903932565.1 uncultured Hyphomicrobiales bacterium | reverse complement strand
TTTGATTTTGCCTACATCAACTTCGGCCGATTGCGGCCACTGCACACGTCGGCCGTCATTTTCGCCTTTGGTGGAAACGTTCTGCTCTCAACATCGCTTTACATTGTGCAGCGGACAAGTCGGGCGCGCCTGGCTGGCGACCTCGCACCCTGGTTTGTGATTCTGGGCTACAACTTTTTCATCCTGATTGCGGGCACGGGCTATCTTCTGGGCATCACGCGCGGGCATGAATATGCCGAGCCCGAATGGTACGCGATCCTCTGGCTTGTGATTGTGTGGGTCACCTATTTGCTGGTGTTTCTCGCCACACTCGCCAAACGCACTGAGCCCCACATCTATGTGGCAAACTGGTTCTTCCTCGCATTCATCGTGACGATTGCCGTTCTCGTCCTGGGCAACAACACAGAAGTGCCGATCTCGATCTATTCGTCGAAGTCCGTCCCGGTATGGTCAGGCGTACAGGATGCGATGATCCAATGGTGGTATGGCCACAACGCGGTGGGCTTTTTCCTCACCGCCGGCTTCCTCGCCATCATGTATTATTTCGTGCCCAAGCGCGCTGAGCGCCCGGTTTATTCCTACCGCCTCTCGATCATCCACTTCTGGGCCCTGATCTTCCTCTACATCTGGGCTGGTCCGCATCATCTGCACTACACCGCTCTGCCGGACTGGGCGCAGACATTGGGCATGACCTTCTCGATCATGCTGTGGATGCCCTCCTGGGGTGGCATGATCAACGGTTTGATGACGCTGTCGGGCGCATGGGACAAGCTGCGCACAGATCCCGTGCTGCGCATGCTTGTGGTGTCGGTTGCCTTCTACGGCATGGCGACCTTCGAGGGTCCGCTGATGTCCATCAGGACAATCAACGCGCTCAGCCATTACACCGATTGGGGCATTGGCCACGTGCATTCAGGTGCGCTCGGCTGGGTCGGCTTCGTCTCCTTCGGCGCGCTGTACTGCATGATCCCGTGGGTCTGGAACAAGCAACTTTATTCCCTGAGGCTGGTGAGCTGGCACTTCTGGCTCGCGACCATCGGCATCGTTTTCTACATCTCTGCGATGTGGGTCGCCGGCATCATGCAGGGCCTGATGTGGCGCGCCTATACGCCAGAAGGGTTTCTTGAATATTCCTTCGTGGAAACCACAGCCGCGATGCACCCGATGTACATCATCCGTGCCCTGGGCGGCCTGCTCTACCTCACCGGCATGCTGATCATGGTGTGGAACATTTACCGCACATTGCGCGCTCCGCAGGTCCGCAGCGTGCCCAACTCGTCACCCAGCCTCGTGCCGGCGGAATAGGACGCAACCCCATGACAACAACCGCTCCCCGCCAATCACTCTGGCAGCGTCACGCGATCTTCGAGAAGAACTCCATTGTTCTGCTCATTGGCATTGTCATCGCCGTATCCATCGGTGGTCTCGTTGAAATCGTGCCGCTGTTTTATCTGAAAAGCACGATCGAGCGCGTCGAAGGCGTGCGGCCCTACACGCCGCTCGAACTCGCCGGGTTCAACATTTATGTCCGCGAAGGCTGCTACAATTGCCACTCGCAGATGATCCGTCCGCTGCGCGATGAGGTCGAACGTTACGGCCATTATTCGCTCGCGGCCGAGAGCATGTACGACCATCCCTTCCAGTGGGGATCCAAGCGCAATGGTCCCGATCTCGCCCGCGTTGGCGGCAAATATTCGGATGATTGGCAGCGCGATCACCTGCGCAACCC
>CAIZGQ010000282.1 GCA_903932565.1 uncultured Hyphomicrobiales bacterium | reverse complement strand
TGCTCAGGCTGTGAAGCGCCTGCATGATGCTGAATTCCGTACGATCGTTGTCACCAATCAGCCCGTTATCGCGCGCGGCGATTGTGACGAAGTCGAACTGTCGCGCATCCACGCGAAACTTGAAACAGCGCTTGGACACGAAGGCGCATTTCTGGATGGCCTGTTTTATTGCCCGCACCATCCTGACGGCGGATATGAGGGTGAGCGTGCAGAACTCAAAATAATATGCACCTGCCGCAAGCCCGAAACTGGTTTGATTGCCCGCGCAGTCGAACGTTTCAACATCGACCTCAGCGCCTCTTGGTTCGTTGGTGATTCCACCTCTGATATCGCCTGCGCCAATCGTGCTGGTTTGCGCGCCGTGTTGGTTCAGACCGGGGAATCCGGGCGCGACGGGAAGTATGAGTCCCAGCCTGATTTTGTCTGCGCTGACGTCGCGGATGCGGCCGTGTTTATTACCCACACCTATCCGGAGCTTCGAGCGAAACTGCAGCCGTTGTTCCATGTCTGCAAAGCCGGTGATCGCATCGCCGTGCATGGCATGGACAAAACGTCGCTATCTGTCCTGAGGTGCGAGTTGCGGGCGCGGGGTTTGGTGGCAGATTGCAATACAGAGACAGGCGAGGTTCATGTGTATGCCGCAGGTGCGGCCCCGACACGTGAGCTCACATTCGATATGTCCACGGGTCAGGTTCAAATCCACGCCAGTGCCACACCAGAAAAACAGTCGCCTGCAAGGGGTGTCTTTGCATGATTATCAGTCGCACCCCCTTGCGGATGAGCTTTGTCGGCGGCGGCAGTGATCTGCCGAATTTTTATCGTCGCTATGGTGGCGCGGTTGTGACAACAGCCATCGATAAGTACGTTTATGTGACGCTCAACAAAAAGTTTGATGACGGGCTGCGTGTCGCCTATTCCCGCAACGAGGAAGTCGACACGCTTGCAGATGTCGAACATCCCATTGTGCGCAATGCGCTGCAGCTTTTGGAGATCAGGGGCGGCATCGAAATCACGACCATCGCCGATGTGCCCTCACGCGGCACGGGGCTTGGGTCGTCGAGTGCCTTCACGGTCGGGCTTTTGATTGCGGCCGCCGCCCATCAGGGGCGTTATATGTCGGCCGAAGAATTGGGTCAGCTCAGCTCGAAGGTTGAAATCGAAATGTGCGGTGAGCCTATCGGCAAGCAGGACCAATATGCGTCTGCTTATGGTGGGTTCAGCTTCATCGAGTTTCATGAAGATGATACCGTCCAGGTGACACCGATCGTGATGACGCCGGACTTGAAGGGTCGGCTGGAGAGCCGATTGTTGATGTTCTATACCGGCACGGTGCGAAGCGCGTCAGCCCTTCTGAAAACGCAGAGCGAAGCCGTCGATGCGGATGCCCACAAACGCGAAACGTTGCGCAGTATGGTGAGGCTTGCGCGCCAAATGCGACAGGATCTGGGGCGCGGCGATATCGAATCATTTGGCGCATGCCTGCACGAAAATTGGCTGCTGAAAAAAAGCCTCACCGGGGGCATCAGCTCGGGGCCGATTGATGCCGCCTACGATGCCGCCATGGCCGCCGGTGCCACCGGTGGCAAATTGCTTGGCGCAGGGGGCGGTGGGTTTCTGGTGTTTGATGCGGCGCAGGACAAGCATCCTGCGATCGTGCGGGCCCTGGCACCTCTGCGGCATATTCCGTTCAAGTTCGAGCCGCTTGGCAGCCGCGTGATTTTCTACAACCCCTAGGCTGAGATCGCATGCGTCTGTCGCAGCTTTTTGTTCGTCACGCCGTGCTGCTTCGCAAGGCTGCGCGCTATGCTGGGTTTGGCGTCGTTTTTGCCGCGATTTATTTTGCCATTTTCTACGTTGCGCAGCGTTTTTTTGGGCTGCAGGCCTGGGCTGCCACCCTGGTTGGCTACATGCTGATCGTCCCGGCTCATTATGTCATTCATGCGCGCTTCACATTTCAAGCTGATCTCGATCACCAGACTGCCATCCCGCGGCAAGTCGCCTGGCAGATTGCATCGTGTTTGATTGGGGCTTTATTGACGCAGGCGCTGGTTGGGTTCCTGCATGCAAGTCTTTTCATCGCCGCTTTGATTGGAACGCTGGTCGTCAACGGACTGAGCTTTGCGGTATCGCTGATGTGGGTTTTCGTCAGCAAGCCGAAGCTCGTTTTGCCGGAGGCAATCGACGCAAGTGTGTCAAATGTAAGCCTCGCGCAAGGTGCAGGCGAACCACACCGCATCTAAATTTAGAAAATCGAATCAAAAAAGTCGGTCGGAGTGACTCAAAGCATTTTGTTGATTGCCCCGAATCTTCTAATGTTGTGGCAACATGTTGCAACTTTTCCGACGAACCGAAGCTGCACCCGGTGCCGCACAACTGGAAATCACCCACGCGGGTGAAACCTACCGTGTTGCGCTGAAACGCGTGCGGGGCGCACGTCGTTACATTTTGCGTGTGCGCACCGCCACGCGGGACGTCATCCTGACAATGCCATCGCGCGGCAGCATCGCGTCCGCGCGCGATTTTGCAGAACGCCACGCCGCGTGGATCGGGACGCGCTTGCGTCGTCTTCCCATCGCCATTCCGTTCGCAGACGGTGCCATCATCCCCATTCGTGGGGTCGATCACGTCATCCGCCATTGTCCGCGAGGCCGCGGCAATGTTTGGGTGGAGGCGCAGGACGCCGGCGTTGACCATCCCGCGCTTTCGCTTTGTGTCGCCGGTGACGCGGCGTTTCTTGCGCGGCGCGTGCGGGATCACCTGAAGTTGTCGGCACGGCGCGATCTTGAAGCTGCGGTGCGACACTACACATCGGCACTTGGCCTGCCGCATCGGTCCGTCACCGTGCGCGATACCACGAGCCGCTGGGGGTCTTGCTCTGCGACAGGCACTCTGAATTTTTCATGGCGTCTGATTTTTGCGCCGGCCTATGTGTTGGATTATCTGGCCGCCCACGAAGTGGGGCATCTTGTCCACATGAATCATTCCGCTGCGTTTTGGGCCGTGGTGCATCGCATTTGCCCGGCAACAGACCGCGCCGAAGCCTGGCTGAAGGCGCATGGCGCATCCTTGCATCGGTTTGGTGGTGAAGTCTCCGCGACGAAAGTCGTTGAAGACGAACTTGCCTGAAATTCCCTATGCTTCACTCCTAGTCCCCGTTGATTGTCATCCTGTCAGCTTCTGCCTGCAACGACTTGTGATTAGCCGAGACTTATGGCAGATTTGCACACCTGAAGTGATGATTTCGACATGAACATCACGATGGTACTATTCAATGTTGTGCTGACGACATGGCCTTATCGCCCATGTTCTTGTGCTGAAAGCGAACAAGCCAAATTGTCGAACTTGTAATTGCTGGTTACGCAGTTCCGCTTTTTGATTTTCTGCGGTTCCCATGTGCTCAGTTTTTACAAACGAGTCATGTCGGGACGTGACGTTTTGCCCATCAACATGAAATTTGCGTCCAACTTTACCTATGCTTGAATTCACAGGGTCACGGTTTCAATGCGCGCTGCTTGTTGATGTCAATGTTCTGCCTGAATTGCTGGAGTGGATTGCTTTTGTTCGGAAAATAGCCGGGAATGGAATTTTGGCGACGGATTTCCGCATGGCAGTCTATCGATGATGCATCTTGTTCTGCAGGTCAGCAGCATTGCTTTTACACTTGGCGGCCCGACTTGGCCCCCCCGTTGGCGCACGCGGCCTTCAACAAAACGCCTTTAATGTTTAGCTGAATTAAATTCGAAACGGTCTCAAAGTGTCATGATGAAGCGAAGCGATAAATCAGTCATCGTTGAAGTAAAGCGGTCGGGCCGCACACCCGCGATCAAGGCTGGCTTTGCCGAGTCCGCGCCTGTGGCGCCGGAGTCGATGACCAGTCGAGAGCTGAGCATTCCCAACGCGGCACGACGCGCGGCAGATCTTCTTTTCTCACCGCGCACAGAAAGCGTGCCCGCCGAGCCAACTCATGTTGCAGCCGATGAGCCAGCGTCTGAGCAGGTGTTCGGGACAGCGCAATTGCAGGCTGCAACAGCACAGGCTCCCGCAGTCGCGGCCGTCCCGCCGCGTCGCGTTTTGCCGAGCCTTGTCGAAGCGGTGGAAGATCCTGTTGCGCGGCTGATTGAAGCCGAACCGACCCGGCGTCGCGGCCGCCCACCGGGCCGTCGGCAGGACGAGCCTGATGCATCCACAGATGCATCCCTTGCCAGCGCGGATGCGCAGCGTGCGCCGACGTCTGATGGGATCGTGAAACGCGGCCGCGGGCGGCCCCCTCGCAATCCCGGTGCCGTTTTGGTGTCGAAAGGTGCGCGGACCAAAGCCCTCGATTCGGATATTGCATCACAAGCGCTTGATGCTTTGCAGAGGCTTGGGGCGCGCGGCCCGCAAGCGCCTGCTGCATCAAAGCCCGACTTGTTTGAGCTGCGCCAACAAAGCGCCACGCCTCTGGTT
>CAIZGQ010000281.1 GCA_903932565.1 uncultured Hyphomicrobiales bacterium | reverse complement strand
GTTATTCGGTTCCGCATGGAAGGCAACAACGCGCCTTCATTTGTACGATTTGGCAAGATTGCCGTGGATGCTGTTCCAACGGGGCAACAATGAACTTTCTTGAAGACCTCGCGGAAATCTGTGGCGACGGTGAAAAGCCTGTTCTGCGGGTTGTTGAGCAATCGCCCCCGCCTCCTCCGCAGGCTTCTCCCGCGATGAAGGAATGGGAACGCTGCAAGCCCTGGATTGAGGCGGCGCTTGAGGGCGGATTCTACGGCATCGGCTACATCGAAGGGCTGCTGAACCGCCCACATAACCCCGGACAATTCTGGCCCGGTAAAAATGCCGCCATCGTGACTGAGGTGCAGGACCACGGCGATCACCGCGTGCTGTTCTGCTGGGCGGCTGGTGGCGACATGGAAGAGGTGCTTGCCATGGCATCCGGCATTGAGGCCGTGGGGCGTCTGCTGGGCTGTCAGTACGCCATGTCTGAGGGGCGTGGCGGCTGGGCTCGCGTCATGAAGAAGCACGGCTATGAGCCGTACAGCGTCACGATCAGAAAGGCGCTCTGATGGGCTCCAGCAGCAAGAAGACAACCAGCAGTTCGACGCAGACCACGACGCCGAACAATCCGGCGTGGGCGGTGAACAGCCTTCAGGGTTTGAACAGCCGCATTACGTCACTGGGCAACGTAGACCCGCAAAGCTACGTCGCGCCCGCGTCTGACCTTCAGAACCAATCCTATCAGGCTGGCGCCAACCTGGGGGGCAACGCGGGCCTGTTCGGCTCTGCATCCAACATCGCAACGGGTGTGGCGTCTGGCGGGCCTTCGCTGAACAGCGGCGGGATTCAGGGTCAGGCGGCACAACTGGGTGACGTGTCCCAGTACATGAATCCTTATCAGAAGAACGTCATTGACGCGTCGAACGCCTATGCCGATCAGAACGACGCTGCACAGCTTGGTGCGCTCAAGGCGCAGGCTGCGGGATCGGGTGCATTCGGGGACTCCACTTATGGGATCGCTCAGGGCCAGACCCTTGGACAGCAGGCGCTTGCACGTCAGCAGACCAATGCGGGGCTTCTCGCCAGTGGGTACAATCAGGCTCAGGCGCTGAACCAGTACGACACATCCAACCGGCAACAGCAGGGCCTTGCAAACCAGTCCACGGCGCAACAGTCCGACCTCGCCAACCAAGCGGCCAACGAACAGAACGCATCGAACAAGCTGTCTGCGGCTGGACTGCTCGGAAGCCTTGGCACGGCTCAGGGTGCTGATGCGCGGGCCAATGCGACCACTCAGAACGCGCTGGGGCAGGATCAACGGGCTATCGCTCAGTCACAAGCCACGGCTCCAATCAGCTTGGCGCAGGCTCTGGCGCAACTGTATGGGCAGAACCAGTTTGGTCTTTTGCAAGGTCAGACTTCCACAGGCAACAGCACAACCAAATCCTCGTCCGATCCGGGGCTGCTCGGCACTGTCGGCCAGGGTCTGCAAGTTGCCGGATCGGCTGCGGCGTTGTTCTCCGATGCTCGCCTCAAGACCGACATTCGTCCACTTGGCCGCGATGCGGAAGGGCGGAACCGCTATGCGTGGCGTTACCTCTGGGGCGCACTGGGTGAAGGCTACCTTGCCCATGAAGTGCTGAAGACCGACCCGCAGGCCGTGGGTGAGTTTGCGGGCTTCCTGACGGTTGACCACACGAAGATGAAGGGTCAACCGCAATGGCTGGTCTGATCGACCTCTCCCAGATGCAACTTGACCCGTCGAAGACGTTTCAGGCTCCGCAACAGTTTCAGGCGGGCCTTGATCCTGCGTCCGCGTCCGCAAAGCCCATGGGCATCGGCGACATGCTGAAGCAGTGGGCTCCGCAGATGAGTCAGGCCGGCGGAATGATGGGCGGCCAACCGACCGATTTCAGCGACACCGAAGGGCTCAATAATCAGTTGATGCAGCACATGCAGGCGCTGAACGCAGCAAGGATGGGGCGCTACTGATGGCCGGTCTTCTGCAATTCGATCCGAACGACCCTGCGAATGCCCTGCTGGCTGGGCCTGCG
>CAIZGQ010000280.1 GCA_903932565.1 uncultured Hyphomicrobiales bacterium | reverse complement strand
TAAATGCAATCCTCGTCATCCGGCCCGAAGGCTTTCGTGACCTGGACTCCGCGATGAATGGTCAAGGGGCGCAGACCCGGGTCACTGTGCGCGGCAGAGATCGTCGCGGCCGCAACCCCGATGCCAAGGCCGAGCGTTGCCAGCACGGTCGCGATGACCTTGAGGAAGTCGCTCTCTGCAAACTTGTTTGCCAAAGACTGTGAAAACCGGGCCATGACGTCCTCCGTACCCGAACACCAACTGGGGTGACATTGTCATCCCTGGGGCCCGGGCTCTGTGCGCTCCCACACCCACCAGCAGGCCGGTGGTGCAACCTGCACAGGTGAGTAACGCAAATGGCCACGCCAAAGTTTCAGTAGGTAGAACTACGCCTTCACCGTTCGGGCGAACGTCACCGCTTTGATGGGGCTGGTGCAGGGGATGCCGGAGCCTTAACTTGAGGCTGTGCCGACCGCATCCCGCTCCAAACCCAATCTGCCGACAATTTTTACCGACTGGTTTGCCGCACGTGGCTGGCAGGTGCGCGGGCATCAATTGGCGCTGCTTGCGCGTGCGCAGGCGGGGGAGAACGCGCTGCTGATTGCCCCCACGGGTGCGGGCAAAACCCTCGCGGGCTTCCTGCCGACGCTGGTGGAACTGTCCCAAGCTGCGCCCCGCAACGCGCCGGGCGGGCGCGGCCTGCACACGCTCTACATTTCGCCCCTGAAGGCGCTGGCTGTCGACGTGGCCCGCAATCTGGAAATGCCTGTCGCCGAGATGAAGCTGCCCATCCGCATGGAGACGCGCACGGGCGACACATCGGCCTCCAAGCGCCAGCGCCAGCGCCGCGATCCGCCGGATATTTTGCTGACGACGCCCGAGCAATTGGCGCTGCTCTTGGCGAGCCCGGAAGCCGTGCCGTTTTTTGGCACGCTGAAGCGCGTGGTGCTCGACGAATTGCACGCGATTGTCAGCGGTAAGCGGGGCGATCTGCTGAGCCTGGGTCTGGCCCGCTTGCGTACACTCGCGCCGCAAATGACGGTCGTCGGCCTGTCAGCCACGGTGCGAGAGCCCGATGATCTGCGCCGCTGGATTGCAGCGGATTCATCCTCGCTCGCAGCCCTGGTCACAGCCCCGCCGGGGGCTGCGGCAGATCTTTCCATGCTGGACACGCGTGAGCGCTTGCCGTGGTCCGGCCATGGTGGCAACCATGCCATGCATGAGATTTATGATCTCATCAAAAAAGCCCATATGGCGTTGGTGTTCGTCAACACACGGGCGCAGGCCGAAGCGGTCTTCCAGCAATTGTGGACGATCAACGAGGATTCGCTGCCCATCGCGCTGCATCACGGCTCGCTGGATGCGAGCCAGCGTCGCCGCGTCGAAGCTGCCATGGCGGAGGGCAAGATCAAGGCGGTTGTCTGCACCTCGACGCTCGATCTTGGCATCGACTGGGGCGATGTTGATCTTGTGCTGAACATTGGCGCGCCCAAGGGGGCATCCCGGCTCACCCAACGCATTGGTCGCGCCAATCACCGGCTGGATGAATCGTCCCGTGCCGTGCTGGTCCCCTCCAATCGTTTCGAGGTGCTGGAATGCCGCGCCGCCATTGATGCGGCCATTGCGGGCGAGCAGGACACAGCTGCGCCGCGCGATGGCGCGCTGGATGTGCTGTGCCAGCATGTTCTGGGCATGGCCTGCGCCGGGCCGTTTGATCCTGAGGAGCTGTTTGCAGAAGTCACATCCGCCACACCCTACGCGCATGTGACGCGCGCGCTGTTTGAAGATGCGATCAACTTTGTGGCAACTGGCGGCTATGCGCTCAAGACCTACGAGCGCTTTGCAAAAATCAGACAAATGCCCGACGGCAAATGGCGAATTGCAAATCCGCGTGTGGCCCAGATCTACCGCATGAATATCGGCACCATCATCGAGGCGGAGATGGTGAAGGTGCGGCTTGTGCGCGGCGGCGCAAAGGCAAAGCCGGGGTCGGCTGGATCGTCCTACACCGGGCCACTGGCGCGCAGCGGCCGTCTGCTTGGCCAGATTGAGGAATATTTTCTGGAGACCCTGGCCCCCGGCGATACGTTTTTGTTTGGCGGCGAGATTCTGGCGCTGCAGGGCTTCGCAGACAACGAAGCGCTGGTGTCACGCGCCAAGGGCAAAGAGCCCAAAGTGCCGTCCTATATTGGTGGCAAATTTCCGCTCTCGACGCATTTGGCTGCCCGCGTGCGCGCCATGCTGGCGGATCCGACCCTATGGGCGAGCCTGCCCGAGCAGGTGCGCGAGTGGCTCGAGATCCAGAACGACAAATCGCTGCTGCCCCAACCCGGCAGCCTGCTGGTGGAAACCTTTCCGCGTGGCGCGCGACATTTTCTCGTCGCCTATCCGTTTGAGGGGCGGCTGGCCCACCAGACCCTTGGCATGCTGCTGACGCGCCGGATGGAGCGGCTGGGTCTGCGGCCGCAGGGGTTTGTGGCCAACGATTACGCTCTGGCCGTCTGGGGTTTGGCCGATGTGGGTGCGCGGATCGACAACGGGCTCATCTCGCTGAATTCCCTGTTCGGCCAGGACATGCTGGGTGATGATCTTGAGGAATGGCTGGACGAATCCGCCCTGATGAAGCGCACCTTTCGCAATTGTGCGACAATCTCCGGGCTGATCGAGCGGCGCTTTCCGGGCAAGGAAAAGACCGGTCGTCAGGTGACGATCTCAACCGATCTGATCTACGATGTGCTCCGCCGCCATGAGCCAGGGCATATCTTGCTCAAGGCCGCCCGCGAGGATGGGATGTCCGGCCTGCTCGATTTGTCCCGGCTCGCCGAAATGCTCTCGCGTGTGGCAGGGCGAATCGTCCATAAGCATCTGGACCGGGTGTCGCCGCTGGCTGTGCCCGTGATGCTGGAAATTGGCCGTGAGCCAGTCTATGGCGAGGCGCAAGATCAGATCCTGGCAGAAGCAGCAGACGATTTGATCGCGGAGGCGATGGGTGCATCAGGCAGTGGGTAGAGTACAGCCGGACAAAGGACCCGCGACGCTCTGCGTTGCTGGCGTAACCTTTGTGGCGGACCCGGCTGGTGCTCTCTACCTTGAAGGTGAGCGGCTGCTGATCGTCGCCGATCTGCATCTCGAAAAAGGCTCCGCCTATGCCGAGCGCCGGGTATTTCTACCGCCCTACGACACCGCGGCCACGCTGGCGCGCCTGTCAGCTTTGGTTTCGCATTACAGGCCAAGGGCCGTGGCACTTCTTGGCGATTCATTTCACGACGTGCGCGCCGATGGACGGATGGGCGAGCCTGACCGGGCGCGGCTCCTGACTTTGCAGGCAACTTGCGACCTGATCTTCGTGGCCGGCAATCACGATCCCGATGTGCCGCTGTTTTTGGGCACCAGCGTCCCGCAGCTTGAAATTAAGGGCATCACGCTGCGCCATGAGCCGCAGGCTGATCCCGGTGCGGGCGAGATTGCAGGCCATCTGCATCCGGTGGCGCGTGTCGTGTCGCAGAGCGGGTCGGTGCGTCGCCGCTGTTTTGTCAGTGACGGACGCCGCTGCATCATGCCAGCCTTTGGTGCTTATGCCGGTGGTCTCAACATCCGCGATGTTGCCTTTGGCCCGCTTCTCAAGGGCAGGGTGCAGGCCCATGTGATGGGTCGAGCCGCCATCTATGCAGTCGACCCGTCCAGCTGCGTGGGTGACTGAAGCACGAGGCTCTCACAACCGCGACAGGCGCGCCTTGATCTGGGCATTCGTGGCAGACGGCTTTTGCGCAGGCGCAGCGGGTGCGGCCGGTGCTGCGGCCGACGGCGGGCTCACCGGCGCGTCCCAGCTTGCTGTTGCAGGAACATCATTAGCCTGCACGTCTGCGATGCGCGGCTTGAAGCGATCTGCAGTGGATTTGGCGTCTGCGAGCTGCGCTGCATCCAGGCGCGCGCCGATCTCATCGCGCTTCTTCAGAGCGTCGCTATCGCCCTGCGCGGCAGCAACTGCAAACCAGACATAGGATTGTTGCAAGCTCTGCTCGACACCAAGGCCGCGGGCGTAAAGGATCGCCAGATTGAACTGGCTGTCGCGGACGCCATATTCGGCCGCCTTGCGGAACCAGATGGCTGCGGTGGCGTAATCGGGCTTGCCATCCGCGCCCGCATCGGCGCTGAGAACTGCCAGATTGTGCATGGCGCGCGTGTTGCCGGATTCGGCCGCACGGCGATACCATTTGCGGGCCAGCGCCACATCGCGCGGGACGCCGGTGCCCTTCTCATAAATCGCGGCGAGGCGATATTGCGCCGGGGTCAATTCCTGACTGGCGGCTTTCTCGTACCACATGGCGGCCTGCACCATGTCGCGCGGGACGACCCGGCCTTCGGCAAAGCGCTGGGCCAGATCAAACTGCGCGAGACGATTGCCGCGTGCCGCGGCATCCTGCATGGCCTGCAACGGATTTGCTGGACCAGCTTTGGTGGTGTCTGCGGACGCCGGTGCTGCGACGGATGCAGACGGGGCCGCAGAGCCACTTGCAGCCGCATTGGTCGGCGCGCGGGCAGAATCAGCACTAGCACTGCTGGGGGCGGTCGATCCGACTGGCAGCGGATCAACATTGCCTTGCGACGTGGTCGCAGGTGCCGGATTTTGAGCCGCAGGCACAGACAGGCCGGCCGTTGCGTTCGTCCAGTCCGGCGACAGCGGTGAAACGCTGGCACCCTTCTGGGCTGCTGGTGCAGGTGCGGTTGCTGGCGCTGCGGGTTTTGGACCGTTGTCGAGTGGTGACGCGGGCGGTGGCGCACCGGCAGGCTTGTCGGGCGCAGACGCTGGCGTCAAATTCACGGGCTGGCTGCCCTCGCCCATGAGGCGAAGACCCTGCACCGAGCAGATCGTCACAATGACGGCGGCCAGGCCGTACAGCAGCGGGCGCTTGCGTTCATTCAGGAAGCGGGCAACGGGGCTTGCCTCGCCCGGCTCGGCATCATCAGGCTGCAGATGGGCAGAGGCGTTGCGCGCCCGGTTGCGGACGTCGTCCAGCGCCTGCGCGGTGCCAGCGATGCGATCGGCCACCTTCTTTTGTGTCTTGCCGAGCGGGCCCACACGGGCCGCATTGGCATTGGCCAGCTCGGCAGCCTGTGCGTTCATCTGCACGGCGCGGCGGGCGGCCGCGATGAAATTCGACGTGTCGGGGCGCGGAGCCTCATCGTGCCGCTCATCCCCCCGGGGCTGACTTGCCACAGCGGGACGCACCTGCGGGCTGCCCGGAAAGCCGGAGCCCGGCTCAATCAGAAAATCGTCGTCAAACGTCTGGTCGATGGAGTCGGAGGGCTCTGCTGAGCTGCGATGGTCCAGCACGCCCTCAAAGGACGAGGCAGCACCCATGAGCGCTGCGGCCGATTCAGCCGCCTCGCGGGTTGGTCGCGAGAACACTGGCGGCGGCCCGGACGCCAAAGGCGCATCATGATCGATGTCGTCAAAACGTGGCGCCTGCGGCGCGGCGACGGGCGGCGCGTCCGTCTGAGCCGAGTGTGCAAACACTGGCGGGTTGGTTCGGCTGGTATTGCCCCCCGGACGCGATGTCTGGGTTGCCCGTACATCGCCCATGTCGTCTTCAATGGAACCGAGGCGATCGACAACCTTTGCCAGCGTTTCGTGGACGGCGGTCAGCGTCGAATGAATGCGCAGATCTGCGGCGGCCTGCGCCTGGCGCAGATCGGCAATCTCGCGGGTCACCCCGTCATGCGCATCAACGGCGTTGTTAACCGCAAAGCTCGGCATGGCGTCGCGCAGCGCATCGCGGGCCGCGGTGCGGGCAGCGTGCTCGGCCGCTTCCAGCGCGGAGGCGCGGGTTGTTTCCAGATGGCCGAAAAGATCGGTCACGGAGCGTTGCAGGCTCTCGATGGCCGGATTGCCGGAATTGGCTTGATCGATCCGAGCCGCCAGTTTTTCAATTTGCGACTGCAATTGCGTGAACGCAGCATTGTCCTGCTGCGGCGCGCGAACCTCATCAAACCGCCCCGCCAGCGCGTTCACGGTGTCCTGCAGGGCGCGCACTTGCTCTGTCGGGCCGGCAGCAGCGCGTTCCAGCTTCAGCGCCACATCGCGCATCAAACCGTCGATCGCAACAAGGCCACCGGGCGGCAGGCTCGCAGGCGTTTCCAGCTTGCGGCTCAAGTCGCCCATCAGGTTTTCCAGCGCCCGCATATCGGGTGCTGGCTGGTTTGGGCGCTCCAGTTTGGTGGCAAGATCACCCATGAGGTTTTCGAGCGGGCGCAGATCAACGCTCGGCACCGCGGGCTTTTCAAGCTTCTGCGCGATGTCACGCATCAGCTTTTCAAGATTGCTGTTGCTCTGGGCGGGTGCCGGGCGGTCCATGCGGCCGATGGCGTCATCAAGTTTGGCGCTCAGCGCTTCAAGCCGCTGTTCCAAGGCCTGTGACAACGGCTCGGTTGGCACGTGGTCGAGCGCAGCACGAACGCCGCGCACGCCAAGATCGACTTCAAACGTGCCGGTCTGGCCATGACTGTCGGACAGGCGCTGCATGCGCTGGTTGAGTTCGGCAAGCTGGCTGCCAATGATCTCGGCCGGCATCGGCGTGGCGGCCGCGTGGGTCAGCAGATCGCGGATTTCAGCAGTCTGGTCGAGGATGCGCGTGAAGGCCTGCGGGTCGACGCTGCGCGACCCCAAGGAATCAATCTTGGCACCAATGCTGCGGATTTCGCGCTCCAGCCCGTCCGAAACCGGACGGCGCGCCAGCTCCGATACGGCACGCTGCACGTCGTGGAGCAACGCCTCGACGGGGGCAAGCACGCCGTCGCGCACACCGCCCTGGCGGGAGGATTCCACCCGGCTGGCGAGATCGCGCACGGATTGAACGAGCGTCGTGATGTCTTCCCGCGGGGCGAGCGTCGACAAGGTTGACGAAAGGCTGGCAATCTCGTTGCGCAGAATGGTGAGTTCGCGGGTTTCGGTATGGACGGGAGCCGGCGGCCGAGCCCATTCCTTCATGCTTGTCTTCAGGGACGCGATGTCCTGGCGCACGCCAGATTGATCGCGCGACGCAAGCTCGGCGCGGATTTCATCGCGCATCGAGTCGAGGCGTGAGGCGAGGGCGGAAATGTCCGCCCGGACGTCTCCCAAACCTTTTTCGCCCAACCCTTGGGATGGTGCCGCAGGCGTCTGTTTTGCAGCCGGCGCAGCGGCTGGAATGAGAACAGCCTGATCCAGCTGGCGTTGATGCTGGGCTATTTCGGCAATGGCATCCTGCACCAATGCGCGACGCTGCGCGACCGGGTTGCGCGAGTGAGCGAATGAGGGGGCAGGCACTGGAGCCGGCGCAGCCTGTGTGCGCTCCAGCAGCATGTTCAGCTTTGATTCAAGCCGAACCACATCGTCATTGGGCGCGGCGGGACGCGGGCTATCAACTGGCGGTTGTACTTTCGCCTTGGCCGCAGTCTGGCGGGCCATGTCTTCGAGCCGGGTCTCAAGTCGTGCAATCGCATCTTCGACTGGTGAGACATCCTCCGTCCCACGGCCTGTCAGATGCTGCTCGATATCAGCGAGCCGGTTGGCAACCTTGTTGAGGGCTTGATTGGTCTTGGCGACGTTACGCTGGCTGCCCCGCTCAAAGGCGTCGATGGCCTCTTCCAAAAGGCGCTC
>CAIZGQ010000279.1 GCA_903932565.1 uncultured Hyphomicrobiales bacterium | reverse complement strand
GCCAAGGTGCTCAGCGCGGCCGTGAGCGCGGAAACCTTTTCAGCAACGCTGCTCGAAGGCGTCACCGGATCGGGCAAAACGGAAGTTTACTTCGAGGCTGTGGCGGCTGCCCTCACGGCAGGACGACAGGCGCTGATCCTGATGCCGGAAATAGCCCTGACGGCGCAGTTTCTGGACCGCTTTGCCAAGCGCTTTGGCGTGCGTCCCGCTGAATGGCATTCCGGCGTCACCGCCCGCAAGCGCGCGCGGCTTTGGCAGGGCGTGGCAGACGGCAATGTCGCGGTTGTGGCAGGCGCCCGCTCGGCACTCTTTCTCCCCTTCGCCAACCTGGGCGTCATTATTGTCGATGAGGAACACGAGGCCGCCTACAAGCAGGAAGACGGCGTCACTTATCACGCGCGCGACATGGCAGTGGTGCGCGCCCGCTTTGAACACGCGCCTGTCATTCTGGCGTCTGCCACGCCCTCGATTGAAACGCGCGTCAATGCCGAGCAGGGTCGCTACCAGCATCTGCGGCTTGGCGCGCGCTTTGGCGGGCGCAGTATGCCCGATCTTTCCGCCATCGATTTGCGCAAGGATGCTGCCGTCAAGGGCAAATGGATTTCGCCGCCGCTGTTCAACGCGGTGACGGAAACGCTGGCGCGCGGCGAGCAGGCGCTGCTCTACCTCAACCGCCGAGGCTACGCGCCGCTCACACTCTGCAAGGCCTGCGGGCATCGCTTTCAATGCCCCAATTGCACGGCATGGCTGGTTGAGCATCGGTTTCGCCGCGCGCTCGTCTGCCACCATTGCGGCCACGTCGAAAAGCGCCCGGATTCGTGCCCGATCTGCGATACGCCCGATTGCCTGACCGCCTGCGGCCCCGGCGTCGAGCGCCTTGCGGAGGAAGTGGCGGAGCTGTTTCCACACGCCCGGGTGCTGGTGTTGTCGTCGGATTTTCCCGGCGGCACGGAGCGCATGCGGCAGGAACTCGCGGCAATTGCCAACGGTGAGTGCGACATCATCATTGGCACCCAGCTTGTGGCCAAGGGCCACAACTTCCTGAAACTGACGCTGGTGGGCGTAATCGATGCGGACGTTGGCCTTTCCAGCGGCGACCCCCGCGCGGCCGAACGCACGTTCCAGCTGCTCCAGCAGGTCACCGGGAGGGCCGGGCGTGGTGACCATCCCGGCCGCGGCATGTTGCAAACCTGGCTGCCGGAGCACCCCGTGATCCAAGCGCTGTTGTCGGGCGACGGCGAGCGGTTTTATGCGGAGGAAACCAGCGCCCGGAAGGTGGCCGAGCTGCCACCCTTCGGACGGCTGGCAGCGCTCATTGTGTCAGGCAAGGACCGCGCAGCCACGGAAGCACATGCAAGGGCACTCGCCCGCGCCGCCTTCGGCCTGCCGCCGTCCGAGCGCTGGACGGTCACAGCAGCCGGCAGCTTACCCGAGATTGGCGAAATCAGTGTCCTGGGCCCGGCCGAGGCCCCAATTGCGATGGTGCGGGGCCGGCATCGCTTCCGTCTTCTGGTGCGGGCGCCGCGAAGCGCTGATCTGCAGGGTTTTTTGCGCGCCATGCTGGCAGCGGCTCCGCCGGAGCGCGGCGGTGTCTCCGTCGCCATTGATGTCGACCCGCAAAGCTTTCTCTAATCGTGCGCCCCAAAGGCGCGCCCCCTATCCCCGGCAAGGGCCTGTGGTAATCTCGAATGATCATGGATCAAATCACCGACCCCTCTTCGACCTTCCCCGCGCGGCGCAACAGTGCGTCACGTCCGCTGACAGCGCTCATCAATCGCGCCTCTGTCACGGCGAGCGTTGCCGAGATTGCAAAGGAGACCTCCGGCGACCAGCTCGAGTTGCGCAAACGTGCGGTGGACGTGTTTCGGGGCGCACTTGAGCATGGACGGCAGACCGCGCAGGACTGGCTTGCTGCCGATGGTGGCGGCCTCGCCTGTGCGGGCCAACTGTCTTATCTCGAAGATGAGCTCATTCACGCAATCTACGACTTCGTCGTCACATACCTCTATCCCTCAAAAAACCCTTCATCATCAGAACATCTTGCGGTTGTCGCGGTTGGTGGTTACGGCCGCGGCACGCTGGCGCCGGGGTCCGACATCGATCTGTTGTTCGTGCTGCCCTACAAGCAGACACCGTGGGGCGAGAGCGTGGTCGAAGCCATGCTCTACGTGTTGTGGGACCTGCGGCAGAAGGTGGGCCACGCGACACGTTCGGTCGATGAATGCATTCGGCAGGCCCAGGCGGATATGACAGTCCGCACCTCCATGCTGGAAGCGCGGCTGATCTTCGGCGATCAGAAATTGTTCGATGACATGCGCCACCGTTTTCAAAGGGAAATCGTTGGCCACAGTGCGCGCGAATTCGTCGCTGCCAAATTATCAGAGCGTGACACGCGCATCGCCAAGGCCGGATCATCACGCTATCTGGTTGAGCCCAACGTCAAAGAAAGCAAGGGCGGCCTGCGCGATCTCAACACGCTGTTCTGGATTTCGCAGTATGTCTATCGCGTTCGTAAGGTGGACGAACTCGTAGAGGCCGGGTTGTTCAACAAGCGCGAAGCGCAATTGTTCAAGCGCTGCGATGAGTTTCTGTGGCGCGTTCGCTGCACGATGCACTACCTCACCGGCCGCGCCGAGGATCGCCTGAGCTTCGACATCCAGCGCCAGATCGCGCAGCAACTCGGCTATGGCACCCATGGCGGCCTCTCCGCCGTCGAGCGCTTCATGAAGCACTATTTCCTCGTGGCGAAACAAGTTGGCGATCTCACCGCCATTGTCTGCGCCGCCTTGGAGGAACGCGAAGCCAAGCCGCGCGCGACGCTGGATCGCTTCATCGGCAGATTGCGGCCGCGTCGGAAGGCATTGTCCGGTGGCGACTTTGCCATCGAGGTTGATCGCGTGACAGTGTCAGCGCGCGACATCTTTGAACGCGATCCCGTCAACATGATCCGGCTGTATTGGATTGCGGATCAGAACCAGGTTGCGATCCACCCGGATGCGACGCGCCTTGTCAGCCAGTCGATCAAATTCATCGACAAGTCCGTTCGCGAAAACCCGGAAGCGAACCGGCTGTTTCTTGATATTTTGACCTCCAGTAAATCGCCGGAAACGGTGCTGCGGGCGATGAACGAATCCGGTGTTCTGGGCCGCTTTACGCCGGAGTTCGGGCGCATCGTCGCCATGATGCAGTTCAATATGTACCACCATTACACGGTGGACGAGCATCTGCTGCGATCGGTTGGCATTCTGGCGTCAATTGAATCCGGGCGCTTCAAGGAAGATCACCCGCTTTGCAGCGAAGTACTGCCCAGCATCGTCAACATGCGCGCGCTTTATGTGGCGTTGTTCCTGCACGATGTGGCCAAGGGACGCAAAGAAGATCACTCCATCGCGGGTGCCGCCGTTGCCCGCAAAGTCTGCCCCCGTCTGGGTCTGACAGAAGCTGAGACCGACACGGTGGCGTGGCTAATCGAGTTCCATCTGGAAATGTCGAACACGGCCCAAAGCCGCGATCTTTCCGATCCGCGCACGATCCAGAAATTCGCAAATCTGGTGCAGAGCCTTGAGCGTTTGCGTCTTTTGCTGGTGCTGACAGTTTGCGACATTCGCGCGGTGGGACCGGGCGTTTGGAACGGCTGGAAAGGCCAGTTGCTCCGCACGCTGTATTGGGAAACCGAAATCGTTGTGGCGGGCGGGCATTCTGCGATTGACCGGCAGAGCCGCGTCAACCGCGCCCAGGATGAATTGCGAAAATCGCTGCCCGGCATGTCGGATCCCGATTTCGAGGCCTATGCGGCGCGCCATTATCCTGCCTATTGGCTCAAGGTCGACCTGCCCCACAAGATTGCGCATTCGAAGCTGCTGCGCCTCGCCGATGTGGAAATGCGCTCGCTCTCGACGGAAGTTGAAACCGACGCGTTCCGGGGCATCACCGAGCTAACGATTGTGGCCCCGGATCACCCCCGCCTGCTGTCCATCATCGCGGGCGCCTGCGCGGCGGCTGGTGCCAACATTGTCGATGCGCAGATCTTCACGACGACCGATGGCCTGGCGTTGGACACGATCTTCATCAGCCGCGCGTTTGATCGCGATGATGATGAATTGCGCCGCGCCAATCGTGTTGCCTCCAGCGTCGAGAAAGCGCTGCGGGGCGAAGTGCGAATCAGCGAACTCGTCGCTGCCAAAGGCTCGGCGAAAGAGGACAAAACCTTCTATGTCGCCCCCGAGGCGATCATCGATAACGGCCTGTCGAATCGCTACACCGTGATCGAAGTCTCCGGTCTTGATCGGCCCGGCCTCCTGTTTGATCTGACCTCGGCGATTTCGCGGCTCAACCTGAACATTGGCTCGGCGCATATTGCGACCTTCGGTGAGAAGGCCGTGGACGTGTTCTATGTGACCGATCTCACAGGGGCGAAGATCACCAACCCGGCCCGACAATCAGCGATCCGGCGGCACCTGTTGGAATGTTTTGGCGCTGCCGACACCGGACGCGGCCATACAAGACGTGTGAAGTCAGAGGCAGCTCCAGCTTGATTTTTGCTGAATTGACCCTGATATGCGGAGCAACAGTCCGCAACCGTCAGAAGTGACCATGTCAGATATTGATAAAGATCATTTGTCCGAAACCGATGCCACAAATGGTGCCGCACCTGCGGCCGCCCATGAGGGGCCTGATCCGTTCGCCGTACTGGAAGCCCTCCAGGCTGAAAACACCAGCCTGAAGGACAAGGTGCTGCGCACACGCGCGGATATGGAAAACCTGCGCCGCCGCACGGAGAAGGAAGTGGCCGACGCCAAGATCTATGGCGTCACCAATTTCGCGCGGGATATGCTGACGTTCGCCGACAATCTTGCGCGCGCTGTGAGCAGCTTGCCCGAAGAAGACCGCGCGGCAGCCTCGCCAGCCCTGACCAGCTTTGTCGAGGGCATCGAGCTGACCGAGCGGGATTTTCTCTCCCGCCTTGCCCGTCACGGGGTGAAGAAGCTCGATCCGCAGGGCCAGAAGTTCGATCCCAATCTGCATGAGGCGCTGTTTGAAGCGCCCGACCCCAGCGTTCCCGCCGGGACCGTGTTCCAGGTGGTTGAAGCTGGCTTCACCATCGGCGACCGCGTCCTGCGTCCGGCCAAGGTCGGCGTCGCCCGCGGCGGACCGAAGGCTGAGGGCTGAGGCGCTGCCAGTCCGTGCAACCTTCTCGCTTGGAAGAAGGTGACATGCGGAGCATGGCGGATGAGGGTTCTGGGGACGTGCGCCACCCTCTCCAGCGCAAGTCCGTTGTACCTGACTCGCGCTTTTAAGATGCCGAATCCCGGCGAGAGTGGGGTTCGGTGGGATAGGTTTCGCATGAAATGGTCGCGGGCTCGGCGCTCATTCCGCCCGTGCTGACACACGCCGCAACGTGAGGTTGAGCCGCCCGCCGTTCTTCAGCAGTGTCGACGTTCCGGGATAAATCTTGTCGACGCCATGAAAGATAAGCCGGGCGGGGCCGCTCAGCGCCATGGCGTCGCCTGACGCGAGCTTGAAGGATTGCGTCCCACTCCCCGTCCTGCTGGTCGTTCCAAACCGGAAGCGGCAGGTCTCCCCGAGCGAGAGCGAGACAACCGGGGCCGCAAGGTCAGCCTCGTTGAGGTCCTGATGCAGGCCCATCCGTGCGTCCGGCGCGTAGAAATTGATCAGGCAAGCCTCGGGCGGACGGTCATACCCGCCGATTTCGCGCCAGACCCGCAGCGCAATGTCGGGGATCGGCGGCCAGGGCTCGCCCGTCTCGGGGTGATTCGGCTGGTAGCGATAACCGCCCTCGCGATCCGACACCCAGCCCAGCGGTCCGCAATTGGTCATGCGGACAGAAAAGGGCGTACCGGTTCGCGGCATCCGGGGCACAAACAGCGGCGCTGATCTCACGATGCTCTGGAGCTCGCCCAAGAGCTCTTCCTGCCCGGCCCGGTCGAGCCAGCCCGGCGCATAAAAGACGCCGGGGGCAAGCTCGGACAGCGCCATCAGCCCTTCAGGACCTGCTTGGACTCAACAGTGGAATCAGCCTTCAGACGGTAGACCATGGGCACACCCGTCTCGAGCTCGATGGTGGGGATGGTCTCGGGCGTTGCCTGGTCCAGCACCATCAGCAGCGCGCGCAGCGAGTTGCCATGCGCCACCACCAATGTGCGCTCGCCGCGCAACACGCGGGGCAGAATGTGCTGGTTGTAATAGGGCAGCACGCGGGCCAGCGTATCGCGCAGGCTTTCGCCACCGGGGGGCGCGATGTTGTAGGAGCGACGCCAGATGTGGACCTGCTCCTCCCCCCACTTCTTGGCCGCATCCGCCTTGTTGAGGCCCGACAGATCACCGTAGTCGCGCTCGTTCAGGGCCTGATCTTCAATACTGGTCGGAGCCTGCCCCATTTCACCCAGCACGAGTTTGGAAGTGTTTTGGGCCCTGATCAAAGCGGAGGTGAAGCAGACGTCGAACCCCAGATTGAGCTTCTTCAGAGCCTGGCCGGCGCGCTTGGCCTCATCAATGCCCTGCGGCGTCAGATCCGGATTCTTCCAACCCGTGAAAAGGTTCTTCAGGTTCCAGTCACTCTGGCCGTGGCGGATAAGGACAAGCAGGCGTTCCATGGTCGCTCCGTGCGAGGGGTCGGACAAGTCGGGCATCGGTCAGGCTTCCAGGCCGAGGACGTCTGCCATGGTATAGGCGCCGGGCTTGCGGCCCATGCCCCATAGCGCGGCCCGCACGGCACCGCGGGCAAAGATGCCGCGGTCCTCAGCGCGATGGGCAAGTTCAAGACGCTCGCCAGCGCCCGCAAAGATAACGTTGTGCTCGCCAATCACCGTGCCGCCGCGAAGGCTGGCAAAGCCGATATCGCCGGGATTGCGCGCACCTGTGTGGCCATCACGGCCGCGATCCGAGCGATCTGCCAGCGAGATATTTCGACCCTCAGCGGCGGCCTCACCCAGCAGCAGGGCTGTGCCGGAGGGGGCATCGACCTTCATGCGGTGATGCATTTCAACGATTTCGATGTCCCAATCCGTGCCCAACGTCCGCGCGACCTGCCGAACCAGCCCGGCGAGCAGGTTCACGCCAAGGCTCATATTTCCAGAGCGTATGATGATGGCATGGCGGGCCGCCGCGTCGATGGCCCGGATGTCGGCCTCGGCGAGGCCTGTCGTACCGATAACGTGGACGATGCGGGCTTACGCCGCGAGACCGGCAAACGCGACCGTCGAGGCGGGAGAGGTAAAGTCCAGAATACCATGGGCGTGGACGACGGCCTCAAGCGCATCCTCCGTGATCTTGACGCCGAGGTCACCCACCCCGGCCAGCGATCCGGCATCCTGGCCAATGGCACTGGAGCCCGGACGTTCGAGCGCTGCGTGGAGGGTGGCACCGGGCGTCGCATCGATCGCCTGCACCAGCATGCGCCCCATGCGGCCAGCGGCACCGGCAACGACCAAACGCATCTCGCTCACGACCATCTCCCGCGCCAGCTAAAACCCTGTTCGGCTGTATAACCCGAAATATCTGATTGCCAAGGCAAGGCCGTCAAAGACTGTCACGAATTCGAGTTGTGCCTGGCGTCTATCTACTTGAAGGCGGGTTAGCACAATCGCGCCGGACTCTTTGTGTCATTCCGCACACCCGGCCCGTGTCTGGTGGCGGCCGTACCCCCAGCCCCCCAGCCCCGCGTGGCGTGTCATCTTTGTCCATGCTGGCGACAATAAAAAAGGCCTCATCGAGGCCTTTTGGAACGGGACCGGTGCGGACGATGTCAGATCGTTGACTTCAGCGCCGTTTCGACTGCCAGAAGGGCGCGCTCCATATCTATCGGCAATGGGTTTTGCTGCGACCCGTTGAGACGCTCGACCGCGAACGTGACGCGCAGCTGCGCGCCGATCTGCTCACGTGCGCGATCACTCAGGACTTCTTTGCCATGCACGAGCTGTTCAACCTTTACGGCAGACGCACTGTGGCTGGTCATCTTGGGATTTGTGGGAAGATTGTTGGCAAGCACGCGGCCTTTTCCGAACTCAGCAAGGCCCAACGGCAATGCGACTTCGACACTGAAAGGGATCGTACATACTTGAACAAAACTCTGATCCATTCGTTAACGTCCCAGAACCCGCCGCGACTCGAAATTTGTTCGCTGGAAAGGAACCCTGCTCGCAGCCATTCGTTCCCTTCCCGTGTCAACTTTGCTTAATTCAAAGACCAATTCCCCAATACTCAGGCTCCCGTTTGGCGCTTCAAGATATTGTCAGACTCCAACAATGAACCACAAAACGCATCCAAGTTTCGGCAAGAAAAGGTGCCTTTCTGTCTGGAATGAAGTCTTTGTTCCTGGCTTCACCCGTGCGATATTTTCACAAATTCGGACCGTGCCATCTGCCCGTCCGCGCCATTTCACATGCGACATTCCCCACTCATGACCGCGCAGCAACATCCCGGCGTTCAGACCACAAACAAGGATATGTTATCCGGTGAAGAGCCTGCGAGCCGCCCGCAGGTCGCTGGCGAAGCTGCACAGAACGTCGCCCTCAATACCGACAAGATTCAGCGCTTTGCGTGGTTGCGCGCAGCATCGATCAAAAACATCGGCGACCCGAATGCTGCTGGCGACTTGTTCGCTCATCCGTTGCGCACCGCCGCAACACAACGAGCACACCAGGATGCCGTCGCTTTTCTAACGCTCATTTCAAAGTCGCACGCGCTGAAATGCGCCGATGGCCCGGACGCCCGGGACCGCGATCTCGGCAACCAAATCCTCAATTCGCAGTCAACCTGCATGGCGCTTCTCGACGCGGCCGGCCACATCGAACTCATCAGCACATCCATGCTCGACCTTCTGAGCGTGCAACGCTCGGACATCAAGATTGGCCACTCTACGCTTGCAGATCTTTGGCCTGACGCGCTTCATCGCGCAAAGATTCGACAGATCGTACAGGATTCGGCAGAGGGCGCGATCGTTCAGATTGATGTGGATCTAGGTGCTGATCCAAACCGCTCACGACTGATCGATATTCGAATAAGCCCCGTTGTATCGGACGCTTCGGACGTTTGTACGATGGCCGTGACGTGCGTGGATGTCAGCGACTATCGTGACGCCGAGCAGGAAATTTTGCAGACGCTATTGCGCACAGATGTCGCGTTACACGCTGGACAGACGGGCGTCTGGGTCGTTGACCTGGCCACTGGCGAGCGCAGTTGGGACCCGCGCATGCTGCAGCTTTTTGGCTTTGGTGAGGGCGATGCCATCAATCCTGAAGCCATCACCGAGCGCATCTTGCCGGAGTATCGCGAGGCCTATCGCTGCGCCATAGAGGCGGCGCTGGACCCCGACACAGGCGGCGAAATTGATGTGGATTTGCGCATCAACCCAGCGCCTGATGTGCAGAGGTGGATATCATCGCGCGGCCGCGTCATCTTCGAAAACCGCAAGCCACGTCTGATTATCGGCACCGCGACAGACATCACGCTTGCCAAGGATCACGACGCACACATTCACTTTCTGATGCGGGAAGTTGTGCATCGGTCAAAGAACCTGTTGGCGGTCATTCAAGCCATGGCGCGCCAAACCGCCGCCACCGGCGGCACGGCGCGGGAGTTTGAGGAGCGATTCACAGCCCGCCTCCAGGCGCTTGCCGCTTCGCATGACCTGCTGGTGCGCGACGATTGGCGCGGAGCCTCTGCCCATGAACTTGTGCGCTCCCAGCTTGGACATTTTTCTGAACTGATCGGCACCCGCATTAGCATCAAGGGCACCGACGTCATCCTGCGGCCGGAAGCAGCTCAAAATATTGGTCTGGCCTTGCACGAGCTTGCGACAAACGCTGCAAAATATGGGGCGCTCGTGGATGACAATGGCATCATCGAGGTGGAATGGCGCGTTGAACTCAAGGACAACGAGCGCAGGTATGCGATCTCGTGGATTGAGCGCGGGGGCCCCACCGTGATTCCACCCAGCCGTGAGGGCTTTGGCCATCGCGTCATGAAACGCATCGCCGCCCACGCCCTTGAAGGGGAAGTGCGCCTCATCTTTCCCCCAGCGGGCCTCGAGTGGCACTTGTCGATTCCGGTCCACCACCTGATTGGTCATGGCGGCACACGGCCGATCGACCCACGGCGCGCGGCGGCGGACGCCATCAGAAACCTATAAAAAAAGCCCCTGTTACCAGGGGCTTTTTTCGGCGTCAGGCGCTGGCGTCAACAGGGGCGCGTGCTTCCACCGTCTTCTTGCCAACGCGCAGGCTGTAGACCTGCAACGTATCGCACGGCTGTTGCAACTGGTCAGGCAACCAAAGCTCGCCTGCCACCATGCTCATGCCAAGCATGCTGTAAGCTGCCGACAGCATGCGGGCCGCCGAGCCCGTGTACCAGCTCCAGCCACCCCGGCCCGAATGCCACGCGCCATCATAGATGTCGGCTGGCTGCTGGTGGGGTGCAAGACCGTAGGCCGCAAGCGCGGCACCTTCCGTTTTGCCCAGCGGCGACAGCTTGCGCCAGCTGCTGACAGCCCGTGCGCTAAGACGCGCCGCGAGTTCGGTTTCGCCCCGCGCCCGCGCCAGATTGGCCAGATGCACAAACGCATCCACGACCCATGTCGCGCCATGCGTGTACTGCGCGCCGTTCTCGCGCACACCTGACGGATAATCGCCAATGCGGCCCGGATAGGGATCGGAATCATCGTCAAAAGGCGGAGCTACCAGGAGAATGCGATCGTCACGCTCGAGTGCGTCAAGACCAGCCTCCAGCGCTGCGCGGCCGCGCTCAAAATCAACCGCACCTGATAGGATCGGCCATGCGGCTGTCATGATGCTGGCCTGGCCAAAGGGGCGGCCGGAATCTTCAAAGCCGATGATGTAGCGCCCGTCCTGCCAGCCAACATCCAGCGCTTTGGCAAGTCGTGATGCGGCGGCTCGATAGGTCGCTGCATCCGTGGGGTTGCGCGCCAGCGCGAGCGTTGCAAAATCGCGCAACACGTCGTGCAGGAAGAAGCCCATCCAGACGCTCTCGCCGCGCATGTCGAGGCCGGCGACGTCAATGCCATCGTTCCAGTCGCCAGCGCCCACCAGCGGCAAGCCATGCGGTCCCATGCGGCTCAGCGCGTAATCAATGGCGCGTTTGCAATGGCCGTACACATCATCGCTGTCGCGCGAGATCCGCGGCATGACGAGATCCACCGCCTGATGTGGCTTCAACGCGGGTCCTTCGAGATAAGGCACCTCTTCGTTGACGATGGAATGGTCCGATGTTGCAGCAACATATCGCACCAGCGCATAGGGCAACCACAAATGCGGATCGGACGCGCGCGTGCGCTGCCCCATCAGCGTGCGGCCATCGGCGGCGGGATGCCACCACTTCAGCACATCGCCTTCAATGAACTGCTGCCCCGCATGCAACAAGATTTGCGCACGCACCATTTGCGGATCGTGGAAGATCAGCGGCAGCACATCCTGCAACTGATCGCGGAACCCGATTGCCCCGCCACGCTGGTTGGGGCCCACGCGACCCCACAGACGTGACGCCAAGAGCTGATATGGCAGCCAGTGATTGACGAGACGATCAAAGCCGGGGTCGCTCGTATGTACCTCCACATTGGACACGCGACCAAGCCACCAGGCTTCCGTCGCCGCAATGCGGGCCTTCGCTGCCTCAGGCTGGCGCAACCGCTGCGACAGAGAGACCGCGTATTCCACAGTCTCGGTCTGGCCCAGCACGAGCGTCATGCTCACCTCGCTCTCGGCTTGCACATCAACAAGGCCGACATGGGATGCGATGCGACGGCCATCATCCTTTTTGGACGGATCGGCAGCGCCCGTGTCGACCATAACCGATGAGGCGATATCGCGGCCCGGTCCGCCGATGAATTGCGACCGCGTCGTTTCAATGGCAGTGGCGTCCAGACTGCTGGCAACAAACGTCGGGCCACGCCGGAAATTGTTCTTCGTGTTTTCAAAAATCAGCACATTTTCATGGGCGCGGGACGTCGTGATGTTGCCCCGGCTCTCGGCCGTGTTCTCATCTAGCGCCATGTCGAGATAGGTGGTGATGCGGAACTGCCGTGTCTCCGGCGCGCGATTGCGCAAGGTCAGCACGCGCAGATCAGCGGGTGCATCGTGCACGGTTGCGACCTTCAATTCGAGTTCGAGGTCGCCACTGTTGGTGGTGAAGGTTGCCGCGCCAAGGCCGTAGATAATCTTCAAGTCTTTGGCACCGCTCGACGACATCCCCGCCACATGCAGCAGGTTTGTGGTGAGATCCTTCACAAAGATGCGCTGGCCCGCGAGGATCGTGCGCGCGGGGTCTGACGCCCACGGCGTCAGACCATTGTGGCGTGCGTTTCCGTTGAAGGAATAAATCTCGCCATCATTCGACACCATCGTGCCAAAGCCATCCGGATTGGCCATGACATGCGCCCAAGGCCGCGGCGTTGACCCGGTGATGTTGAGCGTGCGGCGTTTGTCGTCAAAGGCGAACGGCCAATTGTCTGCCGATATGGGTGCGCCGGGCTCCAGCATGCGGCGACGTTCAAACAATTTCTGCAGGGCATCGCCATCAAAACCTGCCGAGGCCTCGGCCTGATCAGGGGAGGCATCTGCAACACAGGCGGCTGCGAGCGCCGCAGCATCGGGAAGCGTGCGTGCGTGCCCTGAGATGAAGACGATTTGCGTCGCGCCATTGGCGGGGATGTTGATCTCCAGCCGGAAGCTTGCTGCCGGATCGAATGTTGCAAGCAGGCCTTCATCGTCCAGTGGCCGCCCACCATCGGGCAAGAGCCCTGCTGGCTGCTGCAGGGTGCCGGTCCCGATAAAGCGGATGCGTGAATCCTCATAAGCTGTGAGATGCGCTGCCGCATCGGGCTTGACCGCATGAAACATGATTTCGTGCGACATGCGCTTGGCTTTTTCGGTCTTGGCCTT
>CAIZGQ010000278.1 GCA_903932565.1 uncultured Hyphomicrobiales bacterium | reverse complement strand
GCTGTCTTTGCCGAAAATTGTGCGGCCTGCCACGGCGAGACAGGCCTCGGCAATCAGGAACTCGGCGCACCCAACCTTGCTGACAAAGTCTGGCTCTATGGGTCCGACAAGGCCAGCATCGTCAATCGCATCAACATGGGCGGGGGCGGCGTGATGCCAGCGTGGAGCGAAAAGTTCGACGCCACCGCGATCAAAGCGCTGACCGTCTACGTTCATAGCCTGGGCGGCGGCAAGTAAGACTTCGATATGATGCCGCCGGTTGATCCCAAAAGGACACCTGGCGGCATGCGCGATTTGATTCAGGTCAGCCTTTGGCCTTTGCCCCCATGGTATCGCAGTCCCACATGGACGCTATGCGCGGGCCTGAAAGCATCACATGACAAGCGTAGAGCTTCACGCAACTGAAACTGACATTGAGGGGCCTCTCTACGAGGCTGCCAAGAAAGTGTACCCGCAATCGGTGAAGGGGCCGCATCGCCGGATCAAGTGGGGCCTGCTGATCGCGACGCTGACGGTGTATTATCTGCTGCCGTTTGTGCGCTGGTATCGCGGGCCCAATGAGCCGTCACAGGCTGTTCTGATCGATCTTGAACATCGCCGGTTCTTTTTCTTCTTTATCGAGATATGGCCGCAGGAAGTCTATTATTTGACAGGGCTTCTCATCCTGGCCGCGCTTGTTCTGTTTCTGATGAATGCCATGGCTGGCCGCATCTGGTGCGGCTATCTGTGCCCACAGACTGTGTGGACCGATCTGTTCCTCCTCGTTGAGCGCTGGGCGGAAGGCGACCGCCGCGAGCGGATGCTGAAAGATGCCAGCCCGTGGACGCTGGAGCGGGTCGCTGAAAAAGTTCTCAAACATTCCTGCTGGTTGCTGATCGCCTGGTGGACCGGCGGCGCATGGGTTTTGTATTTTTCAGATGCGCCGACCCTCGTCTGGAAGTTGCTGACGTTTGAAGGCAGTTTCTCCGAATATATGTGGATCGGCATCCTGACGCTGACGACTTATGTTTTTGCCGGCCACATGCGCGAGCAGGTTTGCCTCTACATGTGCCCGTGGCCCCGCATTCAGGCCGCTCTCACGGATGAGAACGCGCTTAACGTCACGTATCGCGTGGATCTTGGCGAACCGCGCACATCTGCCAAGAAGGCCATCGCAGCGCGCGCGCATGGCGCCATCGCAGGTGATTGCATCGATTGCCACCAATGCGTGGCGGTATGCCCGACCGGCGTTGATATCCGTGAAGGCTCGCAGATGGGCTGCATTCAGTGCGGGCTGTGCATCGATGCGTGCGCCAACGTGATGGATCAACTGGATCGGCCTGTCCGTCTGATTGGCTATGACACCGACCTCAATCTGAAACGTCGGATTGAGGGCAAGCGCAACGCCTATAAGCCCTTCCGGGCCCGCACGATGGTCTACATCGTGCTGATCGTTGCCATTGCAGGCGTCATGACATGGTCCTTGGCCACTCGATCAAATGCCAGCATCAGCGCCATGCATGACCGCAACCCGCAATATGTGATGCTGTCAGATGGCTCGATCCGCAATGCCTACACGCTGCGGTTTGTGAACAAGCTGCCGGACGCCAACCACTTCACGCTGAGCGTCAGCGGCCTCGAGGGCGCGACGCTCGATGTTGTCGGTATGACGACCCAGCACGATGGCGAAAAGGCAATCTCCATCGGGCCAGATACAACACTTGAGGTTCGCGCCATCGTGACGCGTCCAGCCGGCGCCCACGGGCGCGAGTCAACGCCGATCATCTTCACCACAAAAGATGCGCAGGGTGTCGTTGCCACCGCCCCGGATTTCTTCAAAGCACCCGAAGACCACGAGCAGGGAGAGCACCATGACCGTAACCATTGAGGACCGCGCAGCGCACGCCGAGCGTGCCTTTCGCCTGACAGGCTGGAAAGTTCTGGCGATTATATTGGCTTTCTTTGGAACAATCGGCCTTGCCAATGGCATCATGATCCACTTTGCCGTGTCGACATTCAGCGGCCTGACAACGGCGAGCCCTTATGAGGCGGGCCTTGCCTACAACAAAGATATTGCTGCCGCTCGCGCGCAGGACGGCCTTCACTGGCAAGTTGCCGCGCACGTGGCCAGGGCCTCGAACGGCAAGGCGCATGTGAGCGTCAACATTCAGGATGGGGCGCAGACACCCGTCGCAGCGCTTCGCGTGACAACTCGATTTCAAGCGCCCAGCGACGAAAAGCGCGACGTCGAGGCCGTCCTCACGCAGATCCAGCCTGGCATTTACGGCGGCGACATTGCACTGACTGGTGACAATTGGGACCTTGTGATCCTGGCGGATCAGCAGGGCAAACCGATCTATCGCTCGCAGAACCGCATCCATATCGAGTAATCGTGCCAGGCATCGTAACCATGCAGCCAGCCACAGACCGCGTCGATCTTTCCGGCTTCGTGCAGCGCACGGGCGCCGGGGAAAGCCGGCTTGATTTTGCGGTTGAAGGCATCACCTGTGCGGCCTGCATCGGCGTTATCGAAAACGCCATGCTGGCCATGCCCGGCGTGATGCGCGCGCGGCTGAATTACACGACACGCCGCCTTGCTCTTGAATGGCAGGACGCGACGCTTGATCCTGCCAACGCTGTCGACGTCTTGCGTCGGCTCGGCTATCGCGCGCATCCGTTTGAAGGTGCTCCTGCCGAATTGGCTGACGCCAGGCACATGTCGTTCCTGCTGCGCTGTCTTGCCGTGGCAGGCTTTGCTGCGATGAACGTGATGCTGCTGTCCGTTTCGGTCTGGGCCGGCAATGCGAGCGATATCGATCCGGCAACACGCGATCTCTTCCACTGGATTTCAGCCCTGATCGCCTTGCCGGCCGCCGCCTTTGCAGGCCAGCCCTTCTTTACCAGCGCAATGCGCGCCCTGAAGGCGCGCAGCCTCAACATGGACGTACCGATTTCGCTGGGCGTCATACTCGCATTGGCCATGTCGGTGGTGGAAACCTCACGCCATGCAAATGAAGCCTATTTTGATTCCGCTTTGATGCTCTTGTTCTTTTTATTGCTCGGTCGCACTCTCGACCAAGCCATGCGGCAAAAGATGCGCGCAGTTGCAGGCAACCTTGCAGCACTCCGCAATCCGCTCGCCTATCGCATCTCGCACGATGACGCCGGTGTGCTTGTTCCCGTCGGCACACTCGTCAAAGGCGACCTCGTGCTGGTGCGCCCTGGTGAACGCATCGGCGTTGATGGCGTGGTTTTATCCGGCTCCAGCGATCTCGACGAAAGCCTCGTCACCGGCGAGACCCGTCGTCGGCAGGTGTCGACCGGGGACGCGGTTTACGCGGGCACGCTGAATTATTCCGGCACATTGCGTTTGCATGTGATGGCGGCGGGGGCTGGGACGCTGCTCGATGAGATCGAGCGACTTGTTGAAACGGCGTCCGCTGCAAAATCGCGCTACGTGCGGCTGGCTGATCGCGCCTCGCGACTTTACGCACCGATCGTGCATGTCACAGCGCTCGTCACGTGCATTGGCTGGCTGATTGCCGGTGCGAGTGCGCACGATGCGATCATCACAGCCATTGCCGTGCTCATCATCACCTGCCCCTGCGCGCTGGCGCTCGCCGTGCCTGCGGTTCAGGTTGTCTCCAGCGGCGCTTTGTTTCGCGCCGGTATTTTGCTCCATGCTGGCGATGCGATCGAGCGACTGGCGGACGTCGACACCATCGTTTTTGACAAGACGGGCACGCTGACACTGCCGCAGGCACAGGTGATCAATCGCGGCCGCATTCCCGCTGACTTGTTTCAGATTGCCGCGCAATTGGCCGGTGCCAGCCATCATCCACTGGCACGCGCGATTGCCGAGGCGGCACATGCTGCGCCCTGCGCGGAGGCCGAAGAAATCCCCGGCCAGGGCGTGTCTGGCGTGATCGGGGGCGTTGATGCGCGCCTTGGCTCGGCGAGCTTTTGCGACTGCGAGGCAGACGCCACGGCCGTGCGCGCAACAGATCCGGAAGCCTCGATCATCGCCGTGCGTCATGGCGAGCGGACCGCCGTGCTGTTGGTGCGCCAGGCGCTGCGGCCGGATGCTGTTGAAACAATAACCGCACTGGCGGAGCGCGGTTTCCAGATTGAAATTTTGTCCGGCGACCGCAACGCGTCTGTCCGGTCAGCTGCGCAGGCCCTTGGAATTGCGCAATGGAGCGCTGAGATGAAGCCCGCCGACAAAGTGGCGCGGCTTGACGCCTTGCGCGCCGCAGGGCGTCGCGTGCTGATGGTGGGAGACGGCTTGAACGATGCGCCTGCCCTTGCAGCTGCGCATGTCTCACTGTCCCCCATTACAGCAGCAGACGTGGCGCAATCGGCGTCCGAT
>CAIZGQ010000277.1 GCA_903932565.1 uncultured Hyphomicrobiales bacterium | reverse complement strand
TATGCGGCATTCGTCTGCGGCACGGCGGCGTCGATTGACTTCACCGAACACAATGGCCGCATCACCTTCGCATTCCGCACTCAGGCTGGCCTCGCAGCCACTTGCGCCAATGCGAGCGCGGCCGATAATCTCATCGCCAACGGTTACAATTTCTACGGCGCGTATGCCACGGCAAACGACGAGTTCGATTTCTTCTATCCCGGCAAGGTGTCCGGCATATTCCTGTGGTTCGACAGCTACATCGACGAAATCTGGATGAACAACGGATTCCAGCTTCAGTTGATGACGCTGTTGGTCAACAACAAGTCGATCCCGTACAATACGGCTGGATATTCGCTGATCGAGGCCGCGTGCAAAGACACGATCTTGGCTGCGCTGAACTTTGGCGCGATCCGCATCGGTGTTCCGCTTTCGCAGGCTCAGGCCGCCGAGGTCAACAACGCCGCTGGCGTGCAAGTCTCAGGCACAATCGAACAGCAGGGTTGGTATTTGCAGGTGCTTCCTGCCACCCCGGAAGTTCGGCAGGCGCGTGGATCGCCGCCATGTACCTTCTGGTACACCGATGGGCAATCGGTCCAACAGATCAACCTAGCCAGCATCGAACTGGTCTAAAGGAAAGCACCCATGGCCGGCAGCATCACGAGCAGCAGCGCGATTTTCACCATCGCGGTGACTGGTGTATTCAATAGCCCGATCCAGCTTCAGCAGTTTTCGGCGGACGACATTTTCACCACGTCGCCGCTTGCCTCTGCTGAAACGAGCATGGGACTCGACGGCGTTCTCGCCGCCGGTTTCGTCTACGTGCCGATTTCGCAGAATGTGTCTTTGCAGGCGAACAGCCCGTCAAACGACATTTTCGATCAGTGGTATCAGCAACAGCAGGTTGACGGCGAGGTGTACGGCGCCGAGGGCATCATCATCCTGAAGTCGATTGGCAAGAAGTGGACGATGACGAACGGCTTCCTGACGGCCTATCAGCCGATTCCGGATGCCGCGAAAACGCTGCGGGCGCGCCGGTTTGGCATCACCTGGAACAAGATGTTCCCGTCCAACGTATAGAGTAAGGGGACGAAATGGCGCGCAAAACTAAACACGTCAGCATTCCGCAGACTGACGGAAGCCGGGATAGCGGCAAGGTCTATCTGCTCACTGAAATGTCGGCGGTACAGGCCGAGCGTTGGGCGCTCCGTGGCATTCAGATATTGGCGCGGGCTGGAATTTCGATGCCGGTTAATCCGGAAGACCCGGCCGAGGCCAACATGGCGGCGATGGCGTCGTTTGGCTGGCAGAACTTGCTGCGGGCCGTGAGCAATTCGCCGGTTCACGAACTGATCGAATGGCTGGACGAAATGCTTGAGTGCGTGAAGATCGTCCGCAATCAGGCGTCTCCGGATTTCGCTGTGCCTATCGTCGAGGAAGCCGAAGACATTGCCGAGGTGAAAACCCGGATGCTCCTGAGAATGGAGGTATTCGAACTTCAGACGGGTTTTTCGCTAGCCGAAATCCTCCAGAAGTTGAAGTCGATTTCGGCGACCAAGTAACGGGGCTTGTCGGCGGTTCTTATGGAATACATCCACGACATCGAAAAATACAAGAAGCAAGAAAGCGGCTGAGGAAATACAAGAACTTGACGCGAGAATATTGAATATGACGAAATCAGCTGCTGAAGATCCCAAATAAAGCGACAACAAAGTCCATGTGCTATACATGAACAGCCGAGTGTTTTCGACTGTTAGCTGCTCATGGTCCCGAATAGCCACGGTTACTCTTGAGTAAAGGAGAACTTGCCGATGGATTTTTGGAGAGAACTATTGAGATCCATAGGATTTTATTTAGCTGTATTGGCATTATCCGGATGCTCCAGCACGTCCATCTTAATTCACAAAGACGACACAACTTTTGCCGAAGCTCAGAGCCGTATGGCCAAAATGGTGGCCCAGGTGGACGAACTAAAACCACCCCCCATAGAACGCGCACTCTTCCTTCAGGGCGAGAGCTTCTACCAATACCGATTTAATCCGCCTGCCAAAAACACTAAATCTTT
>CAIZGQ010000276.1 GCA_903932565.1 uncultured Hyphomicrobiales bacterium | reverse complement strand
GGCCCTCGTGGCCATGCTGTGGAGTGGCATCAGCCGCGGCACGGAACGCCTGATTTTTGAGGGCCGCGTGCCTGCCTCCGAGATGGAGCGCATGCGTGCCCCGCTGCAGGAGGGCGAATTCCCCTTCCCCGTGAAGTACGGGTATTGCGCTGTGGGGCGCGTCGAAGCTGGACCCTCCGCCTGGCTCGGGCAAAACGTATTCTGTCTCCATCCCCATCAGGACCGGTTCGTCGCCCCGCTCGACATGTTGTGCGCGATCCCCGACACCGTTGCGCCCCGCCGCGCGACGCTTGCCGCGAATATGGAGACGGCCCTTAACGGCTTGTGGGATTCCGGCGCTGGCCCCGGCGACAGCGTCGTCGTGGTGGGTGCTGGCGTCCTGGGCCTCCTGGTCGCTGCCCTCGCCGCGAAACTTCCTGGCACGGATGTCACCGTGATCGATGCCGAACCCTCGCGCGCTGCCATCGCCGAGAAGATGGGTGCGCGCTTCATGGACGCCGCGACCTTTGGCGAAACCTGCCGGGACTCGGCCGATGTCGTCTTCCATGCCAGCGCCACGGAAGCCGGTCTTGCTTTGGCGCTGGCCTGCGCGGGCTTTGAGGCCACCATTGTCGAGATGAGCTGGTACGGCGACAAACCAATCGCGGCTCCGCTGGGCGGCGGCTTCCATGCCAATCGCCTGCGGCTGATCTCCTCACAGGTTGGGCACGTATCCCCCACACGCCGGGCGCGCTGGCCTTTGTCACGGCGGCTTGCAAAAGCTCTCGAACTTCTGGCCGATGATCGCTTTGACAGCCTGATCACGGAGGAAGTGGAATTTGGCGATCTGGCTCGCGAGATGCCGCGCATTCTGGCACCCCGCGCGCAAGGCCTTGCGACCGTCGTGCGGTATTGACCCCTTAAAGGAAACCTTATGTTTGCTGTTGAAGTTCGCGATCACATCATGATCGCCCATAGTTTCCGGGGCGACCTGTTTGGTCCCGCCCAGCGCATGCATGGCGCCACATTCGTGGTCGATGTGGCGTTTTTCCGTGAGACGCTGATCCCTGAAGGTGTGGTGGTGGATATTGGCCGCGCGCACGATGCACTGAAGGCGACGCTGGCCCCGCTGAACTATCGCAACCTTGACGAAGTGCCCGAATTTGCTGGCCAACAGACGACGACAGAATTTTTGTCGAAGCACATTTTTGACGCGATGGCCGCTGCCGCCAAATCCGGCGCACTGGGGCCGGGCGGCGAAGGCATCGCGAAAATTCGCGTGACCCTGCATGAGTCGCATGTCGCCCGCGCCTGGTATGAAGCGAGCCTTTGAGCGGGCCTCGTATCATCTTTGCAATTCCCGGCGATCTCACCAGCCTCACAGGGGGGTATGGCTATGATCGACGGGTGATGGCCGCCATGCCAGCGCGGGGCCTCGAAATCCTGCACTGCCAGCTTCCGGCTGCTTTTCCGTGGCCGTCGGACGCGGACATTGATGCCGCGGTGGCAGCGATCACATCCGTGGCACAACCGGGCGACGTGATCCTTGCCGATGGATTGGCCTTTGGCGCGTTTCCGCCGCGCGCGCTGTCGGCGATTGCAAACCCCATTATCGCCTTGTGCCATCATCCGTTGTGTCTCGAAGCGGGTTTGACGCCAGCGCAAAGTGATAGGCTTCGACAGTCCGAAACACTCGCGCTTGCCCACGCCGCGCATGTGATCGTGACAAGCCCCAGCACGGGTGATCTTGTTACGAAAGACCTCGCGATCCCGTCGGATAAAATTACGGTGGCATTGCCCGGCACGGATCGGGCAGAGCGTGCGCTGGGCTCACAGCGCGATAGCGGATCGGTTCAGATCCTCGCCATCGGCTCGATCATCCCACGCAAGGCGTTTGATGTTCTGGTTGAGGCGCTGAGCGGCCTTGGCGATTTGGACTGGCATCTGAAGATTGCCGGGAGCCCGCATCGGGACCCCAAGTGTGCTGCTGCTCTGATCGAACAGATCGTTTCCTCCAAGCTCTCCAAACGCGTCACGCTGATGGGCGAGATCAGCGCGGATGATCTTGATCAGGTCTACAGCGCCAGCGACTTTCTGGTTTCCTCATCCTTGTATGAGGGCTATGGCATGGCGCTGGCCG
>CAIZGQ010000275.1 GCA_903932565.1 uncultured Hyphomicrobiales bacterium | reverse complement strand
CGCATATCGCCTTGGCGATCTCCGGCATCATCCCGAATTGCGCGGGCTCTGGCATACTGTCTAGGCTCATTTTGCTAGTCCCTTGATGGAATACTGGCCGCCATCGTTCTGGATGCGCCATTGTTCGTCCCCGGTCGGCTCAAGCCACCACGCAAAGGCTGCGGCAAGAGCCGCGCCGGCGAGCGCGATCGCGATCTCCGACAACGTCGAGCGCGAGATCATGCGGGGCCTCCCGTCTTAAGGTGGTCGCCGGCCTGCTCCACCATCGCCAGCAGATCGCGCGCCTGCGTCAGGGCGTCGGCGAGGTAGGCCATGACCAACGGCACCTTGAACTGGACCAATCCGGCCGCCTCGTACTGCTGGAGGGCGTTGAGATCGGTGATGATGTTCTTGATGACGATCGTGTCAATCGGGACAACTCCTCCAACACCTGCAGCGGTTCGTATCGCCTCGAATTGTATCGGGGTCGTCTTCATTTCCGGAATTCCCTCAAAGATTCCCGCATACGCGCGTCTCGGTCGTCGACCTGCGCGAACAACTCGTCGGGCGTTGGCGGCTCCGGCTCGTCAAAGGACAGAATGATGTTGGCGATAACCGTGCGCCACCAGGTCCAGTGGAGCGGGGTCGGGTATGAGGATTTCACTTTCGCCTCCGTTGAACAATCCAGCGTAGCCCATGCCGAGCGACGCGGAACTCGTGCATCGGCTGCTCGTCCTGCAGGAGCATCTGGAGCGTTTCCGCTAGGCTCCTGTCGAAAAAGGACTGCCCGTAGTCCTCCCAATCGATCATCATTTCCTCCTGTTGCGATTGGCGGCCAACGCGACCGCGGCGGTGAAGCCAATCGCTGCGCGGAAGACGAGCAGCGTCCCGGTAATGAGAGCGAGCATTGTCAGCATGGGTGGTCCTCGGTTGAATTCTCGTCGAAGAACACTTCATTGATGAAAGCGGCGATGCGCTCGAACTTCTCGGAAAGTTCCACGCCAGCAAGGATCTCCATTTCACCCTCTGTCTTTCCTAGGTGGTAGGCGCTGCGGTCGACGAAGAACTTGAGGGTCAGGTTGGATACTAGTTCTCCACTGGCGACGAACGTCTGCGTCTTGGCGCCGATGCGCTCTACGAAGTGGACGGACGGATTGCTGAAAACTGACATGAAAATTATCTCCTGCTCATGATGTTAACTAGGTGGACGACCGCGTAAATCGCTAGAACCATTACTATGAAGTGAAACATCGTGGTCTCCCTTTCGGTCCACGCATTAAGTCACAGCCTTTTCGAATTTGCAAGGGGTTTTTTCAATCAATGAGTGAATTTTTCCCAACCGTTCCCCCTTGACGGGGGGCAAAGGCTGTGCTTGATGTAGGCGCATGAGCAAGACCGTAATTTACAATCCCCATAACGCGGCTGCGCTAGAGCGCGCCATCGACTATTTCGGGACCGCCGCCGAATTGGCGAAGCAACTCGGGATCAAAAGTCAATCGATTCACCAGTGGCGCACGGGCCGAGCCCGCGTCACCGCTGAGCGGGCGATCGACATCGAGCGCGTGACCGGCGGCGTCGTGAAGCGTGAGCACCTCCGCCCAGACCTATATCGGGAGATGGTCGCATGAAAGCCAAAGTAGACTTTCGTGATGTGATTCACGCTTACAAGTCCGGCGCAAGCGTGCAGGACATCGCCGACCGGTTCGGCATTTCGAAGGCCTACGTCTCGACGCTGGTTTCGCGCTATGGCGCTAATTTTGGCGTCGCCGCCCGGCAGCCTCGGAACGCCGGGGACCCGAGCGATATGCGCCCATCTCAGGTGGCGCGGCGCGCCGCCGTCGCCGAACGTCAAGCTGCCGCGACCGCCAAGCGCGAGGCTCTCGCCGCCAAGCCAAAGCGGGCAAAGCGTGAGGCGGCCGGGCGGTCCCCCCGCCGTTCAGCCGAGCGCGGCGGGGCAGCAACCGCCATGAAAAATACCGGAGAACCCCGTCCGATCACGCTGTCCAGCGTTCGAGGATGGACTTCTCCCCCATGAATACCGATCGCGTCGATGGTCCCCCTCCCACCCGACGCGTCACTGCCGGCGGACGTATCGAGTGAACCACGAGCGTCCGCCGG
>CAIZGQ010000274.1 GCA_903932565.1 uncultured Hyphomicrobiales bacterium | reverse complement strand
TTCTGTTAAAGGGGTGGTATTTGGTGTGGGTATTGTGGGTATTTCAAGGGATGCAATGGGTGTTTCCGGGGATGCAATAGGTGTTTCTGTTAAAGGGGTGGTATTTGGTGTGGGTATTGTGGGTATTTCAAGGGATGCAATGGGTGATTCAGGGGATGCAATGGGTGTTTCCGGGGATGATCTTCTATGGCGCGGCCATCGGCCCGACATGGAACCCCTGGCAGATCAACATCGCGCCGCCGGACTTATCCTACGGTCTCGCATTTGCGCCTTTGAAACAGGGCGGCATCTGGCAAATCGTCACCATCTGCGCGACGGGCGCCTTCATCTCGTGGGCGCTGCGCGAAGTTGAGATCTGCCGCAAACTCGGCATGGGCTATCACGTGCCCATTGCCTTCGCGATGGCGATTTTCGCCTACATCTCCCTGGTTATTATCCGCCCGGTGCTGATGGGCGCCTGGGGCCACGGATTTCCCTATGGGATCCTGAGCCATCTCGATTGGGTGTCGAACACCGGCTACCAATATCTGCACTTCCATTACAATCCAGCACACATGTTGGCGGTGACATTCTTCTTCACCACAACACTTGCGCTGTCGCTGCATGGCGCACTCGTTCTCTCGGCGGTCAATCCGCCCGATGGCGATGTTGTGAAAACCGCCGAGCACGAAGACACCTTCTTTCGTGACTCCATTGGTTACTCCATCGGCACACTGGGTATTCATCGGCTTGGTATGTTCCTGGCCATGGCGGCCGTCTTCTTCAGCGCGGTCTGCATCATTATCAGTGGTCCGTTCTGGACCCGCGGTTGGCCTGAGTGGTGGAGCTGGTGGCTCAATCTTCCGGTTTGGCGCTAGGGATTGGGAGAACACCAGTGTCCTATTATCAGAACATCTTTACACAAGTGCAGGTCCAGACGGATGTCCCAGATCTGGGTGTCCCCGTGCCACGCCAGGAACGCTCGGGCAAGGGCAGCTTTGTCCATCTCTTTGGGCGGTTTGGTAACGCGCAAGTTGGGCCGATTTATCTCGGCTATCTCGGGGTCATGTCGCTGCTCTGCGGCTTCATCGCCTTCGAGATCATCGGCCTCAACATGTGGGCCTCGGTGAACTGGAGTCCGATCCAGTTCCTTCGTCAATTGCCGTGGCTCGCCCTTGAGCCGCCGGCACCGGAATACGGCCTTCGCATCCCGCCGTTGAATCAGGGTGGCTGGTGGATCATCGCTGGCTTCTTCCTTACAGCCTCCGTGCTGTTGTGGTGGCTGCGCATGTATCGCCGCGCCAGGGCTCTTGGCCTTGGCACACACACGGCATGGGCCTTCGCTGCGGCGATCTGGCTTTACCTTGTGCTGGGCTTTATTCGCCCGGTGCTGCTTGGTCACTTCAGTGAGGCTGTGCCCTTCGGCATCTTCCCGCATCTGGATTGGACGGCTGCCTTCTCGATCCGCTACGGCAACCTCTTCTACAACCCGTTTCACATGCTCTCCATTGCGTTCCTGTATGGCTCAGCTCTGCTGTTTGCCATGCACGGCGCAACCATTCTGGCGGTTAGCCGGTTTGGCGGCGAGCGTGAGATCGAGCAGATCCTCGACCGCGGCACTGCGTCAGAACGCGCTGCGCTGTTCTGGCGCTGGACGATGGGTTTCAACGCAACTATGGAATCCATTCATCGCTGGGCTTGGTGGTTTGCCGTGCTCTGTCCGTTGACGGGCGGCATCGGCATCCTTCTCACGGGCACTGTCGTGGACAATTGGTATCTGTGGGGTGTGCAGCACGGGATCGTGCCAAGCTATCCGCAGGTGTTCCCAACGGTCATCGATCCCGCCAGCCTTCCAGGAGCAATGAAATGAGACTCGTGCTCACAATGCTTGGGGTCGGCGTATCCGCCCTTTTGACAATCGCAATGTTCACGATGGCGGGCTGGAATGTCCCGCCGCTGAAGACAGCGCAAATCGGCTATCGTGGCGTGGCCATGGGCCTCGTCACGACGCCCTCGGCCGAAGAAAAGCTGAAAGCTGCGAATGTTCTGCCCGATCCCGTTGATCCGGCCTCGCCCGATGGCGACAAGGCAACGGCTGTCTACCAGAACATCCAGGTGCTGACCGATCTCAGCGCCGAGCAGTTCAACCGCGTCATGCTGTCGATCACGGAATGGGTCGCGCCGGAAGCGGGTTGCGCGTATTGCCACAACGTCGAAAACATGGCGGACGACGGCCTTTACACGAAGATGGTCGCCCGTCGCATGCTGCAGATGACCCGTCATATTAACACGGATTGGAAGCAGCATGTCGCCAACACGGGCGTGACGTGCTGGACGTGCCATCGCGGCAATGCGGTGCCCACGAACATCTGGTTCAAGGACAATGGTGCGCCACATGCGGGCGGTTTTGCTTCCACCAACTTCGGCATGGGCCACCCCAACAAGGCGAACGGGTTGACGGACCTGCATCAGGACCCGTTCTCACCCTTGCTGGAGGGGGCGGAAACCATCCGTGTGGCGGCAACGCAGGCCCTGCCGACGACAGGGGCTGGCCAGCCGATCTTTACCACCGAGCGCACCTATTCCCTCATGATCCACATGTCGGAAGGGCTCGGGGTGAACTGCATCTTCTGTCATAACTCGCGAGCCTTCTCGCAATGGTCACAGAGCACACCGCAGCGCGGAACCGCCTGGTATGGCATCCG
>CAIZGQ010000273.1 GCA_903932565.1 uncultured Hyphomicrobiales bacterium | reverse complement strand
GCGAGCTGTCCAAGATGGGCACCGACGGCCTGGCAGAACTCTGCGACAAGTATCCCAAGCACTTCTCGGGGTTTGTCGCGACCCTCGCGATGAACGATCCCAACGCCCCCAAGGAAGCCGAGCGCGCTTTTAAAATGGGTGCCGGCGGTCTTCAGCTTTACACGAACGTCAACGGGCGTCCGCTCGACGAGCCGGAGTTCTTCGGCGTGTTCGAAATGGCAGCCAAGTACGACCGCCCCATCCTGCTGCATCCGGCGCGCGGCGCCGACATGCCCGATTACAAGTCAGAAGATAAGTCGAAGTTCGAAATCTGGTGGACGTTCGGCTGGCCCTACGAGACCAGCGCCGCGATGGCCCGCCTTGTGTTCTCCGGCATGTTCGACAAGCTGCCGGGCCTGAAGGTCATGGCCCATCATCTGGGTGCCATGGTTCCCTACTTTGAAGGCCGCGTTGGACCGGGCTGGGACCAGCTGGGCAAGCGCACCACGGACGAAGACTATTCCGGCATCCTGAAGGGCTTGAAGAAGCCGCACCTTGAATACTTCAAGGACTTCTATGCCGATTCCGCCGTGTTTGGTTCGCGCAAGGCGACCGTTTGCGGTCTCGACTTCTACGGCGCGGACAAGGTGCTGTTTGCCTCCGACTGCCCGTTCGATCCCGAGCGCGGCCCGGGTTACATCCGCGAGACCATCAAGGTTCTCGAGTCGCTGGAACTCTCACAGGAAGACCGCGAGAAGATCAGCTACAAGAACGCCCAGAAGCTGTTTGGCCTCGACCCGTCAAAGTAAGCCACATCAAAGGGCTTTTTGGCCCTTCTGAAAAAGGCCGATGCAGTCACCTGCATCGGCTTTTTTTTGCTTCATGAGCGCACACGCGCGCGCAACGCACCTACTCGCTGCGTTCACGTGCTGCGAAAAATGTCAGGCCGAAATAGATCACCACCAGCAGACCATCGAGCACCCACGCCACCCAACCGCCGCTGGCGAAATCGACAATCAGCATGGTGCAGAAAAATTGCGCTGCCACAGCAAACAGCCACAACACACCGCCCCATGGTGCCGCCAGCCACAGCCCAACAGCCGCAATCAAATCGAACACTGCAAAAAACACGACAGCGATTTGTGCGGGCGCCGCGATGGTTTCAAAGCCACCCTGCGTTGGCGTCAAGATCGCCATCCACCGCACCAGCCCGCGAAAAATCCAGACGGCTGACAGGATACGCATGAACACAACCAGCACCAGGCGAAACCGCATGGGACCTTTGAAGCCACCATCCGGGTTGTCGGCCACGAGCTGGATCGCTTCGCCGCGGGGCCGGGAGTCGCCCATCGCTTTGCCGAGAGAGTTGTTTCGATCAATCATACGGTGGCGTCGGCATTTATGGTGCTGAATTCAAGATCATCGTCGAGCGGCGAAAAATGCGCGTCGATCTGGGCCGGATCGATATCGTCCAAACGGGCCGGATTCCAAATGGGCGAATTGTCCTTGTCGATCAGCACCGCGCGGACACCCTCATAGAAGTCGCTGCCACGCACGATGCGCGAGAGAATGCGATATTCCATTTGCATCACCGCCTCGATATCGAGCTGGCAACCTTCGCGCATCTGGCGCAGCGCCAGACATAAGCTGGTGGGCGAGCGACTGGACAGCGTCTTTTGCCAATCGCGCGCAAGATCACCGGCCTCGCCATCTGTGCGGGCGAGCCCATCCAGATCGTCGCGTATGGCGCGTATCTCATTGCCAGAAAACGCCTGATCGATCAGCGCGCGCGGCAATGTTGGCGCGGGCGCATGGTCTGCAAATCGCACCAGAATGCCCGTGGTTTCGCCCGACTGGGTCAGCGCTTCCGCCAGCTCATTAAAACGCGCAGATCGCACGTAAGCCTGCGCGAGGCCAAGATCGACCGCATCGCCCGCGCCAATACGGGCACCCGTCAGCGCAAGATAAGTCCCCGTTTCGCCGGGCAATCGCGGCAAGAACCAGCTTGCTCCCACATCGGGGAAAAAACCGATGCCGACCTCTGGCATGGCAAACATTGTGCGGTCCCCGACGATGCGATGCGAGCCGTGGATGGACACCCCGGCCCCGCCTCCCATGACGATGCCGTCAATCAGCGCGACATAGGGTTTTGGGTAGCGATGGATGAGCCGATTGAGTTCGTATTCCTCACGCCAGAACATCCGCTGGGCGACGAAGTCCCCGGCCTTGCCCTGATCGTGGAGCAGGCGAATATCACCCCCGGCGCAGAAGGCCCGTTCCCCCGTGCCGCGAATGACGACGCGCTCGATGTCTGGATCAAGGGCCCACGCCTCAAGCGCCGATGTCATCAAACGCACCATGCTGAGGTTGAGGGCGTTCAGCGCTTTGGGCCGGTTCAGCCAGATTTCGCCCGCCACGCCACGGCGCGAGCAGATGACCTCAGCGTCACTCATCAAGACCTCCTGGACGCGTCTGGGATAGGCGGCGCAAGCGGCAGCGTCAATGCGGGCGGGCTCAGGTGTCGCCCATGAATGGTCAATGGAACGCCCGGTTCACGCCTTGAAGGAGTCGCATTCCTCCTGCGTTTTGGCCTGCGATTTTCCAGTAACCGCATGCGTAACTTTCGATCGGGTGCGTAGATCTACAGTGTTCGGCGCAGTTCTGCCTTGCCAGACCGGCCGCAGTCTCGTGTTCACCGGCCATCGAGATGGGAATACAATGCAGAGCCTTTTCAAATCATCCTCGATTGCCCCAAAACGCCAAGTCCGCCGGGCCACGACGCTGGCTGTGCTTGGTTTGTGTTTGGCCGGCCCGCTGAAATTGTCTGAGCAGGCCTTTGCGCAAACAACTCCCGCTGTCACGCCCGCCGCCACGGCCGCCCCAGCCGAAGCGGCACCTGCGGAAGCCCCCACAACATTGCGCCGTGGCCGACATCAGTCCCGGCATCGTGTCTCCTCGCGCCGTCACAAACCGCAAAGCGACGCTTCAAATGCGACAGACGCTTCAAGTGCTGCGAGCGAGACAACAGACGGCAGGACATCCAGCCGAGCCTCTCGCAGATCGTCCCGTCACGCCTCGCAACGCTCATCCCGCACCACTTCAAACGAGACGTCGAGCGAGCCCGTCGCGACCCCTGCGAAGCTTGAGGCCGAGCCTCCAGCGACATCCACCCCGCAAACCGTTTCGATTTTGACAGGCGGGCTTGGCTCCACCTCCTCGCGCATCGCGGCGGATATGTCGGCTGTGCTCGATACGGATCACCTGCGTGTGATGCCGGTGCTGGGCAAGACCTCCGCGCAGAATTTGGAGGATTTGTCGCGCATGCCCAACATCGACTTGGCGATCGTGCGCGCAGACGCCTTGCAGGCCAGTCCGCCCGACGTGCGACGCCGCATTTCTTATGTCACCCCGTTGTTTGCCGAAGAAATTCATGTCCTGGCCGCACCCCGTTTCAAGGACATCAGCCAGCTCGCTGGTCAGACTGTGGCGATGACGGGGACAGATCCCAATGATGCGCCGGTTGTGCTGTTTCGTCGGCTCAATATTTCTGTCGTCATGTTGAAGCTTGATGAATCAGCCGCGTTGGCGAAGCTCCAGGCCGGAGAGGTTGCGGCAATCGTGTCTGTCTCGGGGAAACCCGCACAGGCCTTGAGCGAATTCAAAAATACCGGGGGCTTTCGTCTGCTGCCCATTCCCTACAGTGCAGCGCTGCAGGACGTGGCTCTTCCGGCGAAGTTTTCAGCCGCCGACTATCCCAATTTTGTCGCTGCAGGATCGAATGTCGACACGGTGGCAGTGACCAGTGTGTTGGCGATTTTCGACGCGCCCAAGGGCACGCCACGCTTCCGCCGACTGGCCGACTTCACATCAACCTTCTTCCAGCATTTTTCAGCTCTGCGCGATCCGGACCGTCACCCCAAATGGCGCGATGTGAATTTGGCCGCAACCGTCCCCGGTTGGCATCGGTTCGCGCCTGCGCAGGATGAGCTGGCCAAGCCTGAGACCGGGCTAGATGCCCAGTCCAACGCCCAGGC